>NZ_CP012332.1:0-175000 GCF_001263175.1 Vulgatibacter incomptus
CCGACCTCCTGCCGCTCCGGGTGGGCGACGAGTGGATCGAGTCGATCGCGGGTCGCTGCCAGAGCTGCCGCGGGAGAAGGCGGCGCGCTTCCACTCGGAGTACGGGCTCTCCGCGTACGACGCGGGTGTGCTCGTGGCCGAGAAGGCGATCGCCGAGTGGTACGAGGCGGCGGTCGCGGCCCTTCGGCGGGAGCGCCAAGACCGTGGCGAACTGGGTGATCAACGAGATCTTGCGCCTGGTGAAGGATTCCCGCGAGGGGATCGCGGGCTCCCGTCTCACCCCGGCGAAGCTCGCCGCGCTCCTCGACCTCCTCGAGGCGCGGAAGGTGAGCGGCGCCGGCGCCAAGCAGATCCTCGAGGAGGTCCATCGCTCGGGGGCGGAACCCGCCGAGGTGATGGCCGCCAAGGGGCTCGAGCAGGTCTCCGATACCGGCGCCGTCGACGCGGCGGTCGAGAAGGTGCTCGCCGCCAACGCGGATCAGGTCGCGAAGTACCAGGGAGGGAAGAAGAACCTCCTCGGGTTCTTCATGGGGCAGGTGATGAAGGAGCTCAAGGGCCAGGGCGACCCCAAGGTCGTCACGGACGCGCTCCGGGCCCGCCTCGGAGACTGACGCAATTGGTGATCGGGCTATCGGCGCTGGCGGGATCCTGGGGATTGCGGGCGTGGTCTGTGCCGCGCTGTCGGTCTTCCTCTCGGGCCCGCCCGTCCTCACCCGCGGCGCTCGCGCGCTGGCCGTCGGCGGCCTGATCGTCGGCGCAGCGGGTCTGCTCCAGGAGCTCGTCGCGAACGGCTTCCAGTTCGAGCCCGGCCAGCGGGGAGGGCAGGGCTCGCTCCTCGCTCGGGCGGCATGCTCCTCCTCGTCTTCGGCGCCGCGCGGACGGCCGAGCAACGGCGCCTGCGGCGCACGCAGGAGCGCCTCTCGGCTGCCCGCCGCCAGGCCCGCGACCAGGGCGGTTCGCAGGGCTCGAGCTCGCTCGGCTGAAGCTCGCAGCGCTGAACCTCGCGCCTTGCGATCGGTCCGCGCAGGACGGACGCTAGAGGCGAGGGTACCGATGGACGAGGTGACTCCCTCCGGCACGCGGCGCAGGCGTGGGCGCGAGCGGGAGGCGATCCAGGGCATTCTGCTCACCGACGGAGTCGAAGGCGCCTCGTCGCGGGCGCGATCCGCGATCGCGGCGGCGATGGTGGTGAGCGCCGTGAACGGGCAGTCGGTCGCCGCGCCGTGGGTCTCGACGGCGTCGATCGTGCTCGGTTCCAGCGCCTTCAAACGGGCCGTTCACCTGGGGGATCGTCTTCGTCGCTTCGTGGTCCACTTCGCCTTCGCGGCGCTCTACGGCGCGATCTGGGGCGCGGTCGCCAACCGCCTGCCGCGGCGGCTCCGCGACAACGTCTTGATCCACGGCGGCTTGGGCTTCGGCTACGGCCTGCTGCTCTGGGTGATCAACATCCGGGGATCGCGCTGGTCGTCTATCCCTGGCTCGCCCAGGCTCCCACCTGACGCCGCTCCTCCTCCATGCGGCGGCGTACGGCCTGTCGCTCGGCCTCTTCCTGGCGATCCGCGTCCGGCCGATCGACCTGGCCCGTCCTCGCGCCGCGCGCGTGTGACGCGCCCGGCGAGCGGGCGGGCGATGCCCCAGCAGCCCTTTGCGTCCCCCCCGAATCATCCCAAGACTTCGTCCGATGACATCGCAAGCCGAGGAAAGATCATCAGGGAGGCCACGATTGGCGGCCTCCTCGCGGGCGGCTCCTTCGCGCCGGGCAGATCCTGGTCGCAGCGACGGGGAGCCAGCCGCCGGGCACGCCCTGGCAGCACTTCGCGTCCGTCTCATGGGCTCGCACGTGCTCCAGGGCTGGATCGGCGTCGGCGTCGTCTTCGTGGGCGCGGGCTTCAACTTCGCCCTGGCGACGGTCTTCGGCGCGATCTTCGGGTTCGTCGTCTCGACCGTTCGCCCCAGGATCCGCGACGACATGAAGCTCCAGATCGCGGGGGCGCGCTCTACGGCCTGATCCTCTGGGTCATCAATTACGAGATCTCGGATCGCTCTTCTTTCCGTGGATGGTCCGGGCGATCAATCCTGCCTCCAGGCTGCGGTCCACGTACTCTTCTACGGCGTGCCCCTGGCCACCTGGCTGTCCCTGCGGATCCGGGAGCTGGAGGTGCCGGGCGTCCACGAGCTGCGCCACCGGTACCAGACGTCCACCGGCGCCGAGCAGGAGTTCCGGATCGAGCGCGACGAGGAGGAGCTCGGAATCCGCATGCCGCCTCCGCAGCTCCCTCCGCCCGAGCGCCGGCCGCCCGCTCGCTGAGCGGAGATGGCGATCGACCGAACGATGCTTGACACCATCGGGACGATCACCTAGATCAGCCACCTTTCGCGGGCTTCCCTGTTTCCCGGAAGCTGCTCGTGCAACTCGTCGAGCCGTCGTTTCGAACGACAGGTTCGTGCAGGAAGGTCGAGGTCTTCGATGTACGCCGTGATCAAGACGGGCGGCAAGCAGTACCGGGTCCAGGAGGGCGATACCCTCCGCGTGGAGAAGCTCGCAGGCAGCGCCGGCGACAAGATCGAGTTCGCCGAGGTGCTGATGCTCGGTGGCACGGAGTCGCCGAAGATCGGCATGCCGGTCGTCTCGGGCGCCAAGGTCGCCGGCGACATCGTCGAGCAGGGCCGGGGCCGCAAGGTCTTCTCCTTCCGCAAGAAGAAGGAAGGCTGGAAGCGGATTCGCGGTCACCGCCAGGCCTTCACGGCCGTCAAGATCACGAAGATTTCGGGCTAGTTCGCCCCTGAAGCAGGAGTAGGCAAATGGCACATAAAAAGGGCCAGGGCTCGTCCAGGAACGGTCGCGACTCTGCCGGCCAGCGACGCGGCGTCAAGCGCTTCGGCGGCCAGGCCGTGATCCCCGGCAACATCATCATCCGGCAGTGCGGCACCAAGATCCACCCGGGCACCGGCGTGGGCATGGGCCGTGACTACACGATCTTCGCCACGGTCCCCGGCGTCGTGACCTTCGAGCGCTTCGGCAAGGACCGGAAGCGCGTGTCGGTCATCCCGGCGCAGGCCTGATTCTCGGCGAAAGCCACTCAACGGAGACCGCGGGGCAGCGAATTGCCGCCGCGGTCTTCGTGTTTCTCGGCAAAGGAGCCCGCCCTCTTCCCGGCGGGCGGCTTCCCATCCATGAAGTTCGTCGATCAGGTTCGAATCTTCGTAAAAGCCGGTGACGGCGGCCACGGCGCGGTGGCGTTCCGCCGCGAGAAGTTCATCGCCAAGGGCGGCCCCTCCGGCGGCGACGGGGCCAACGGCGGCAGCGTGATCTTCCGCGCCGACACCCAGCTCACCACGCTTTTGGACTACCGCTACCAGCAGCACCACCGGGCGCCGAACGGGCAGCCGGGCATGGGCTCGGATTGCAACGGCCGCGGAGGCGAGGATCTCGTCCTGCGGGTGCCGGTGGGCACGGTGTTCAAGGACGCGGAGACGCACGAGATCCTCTCGGATCTCGCGGAGCCCGGCCAGGAGTGGACCGCAGCGAGGGGCGGGCGGGGCGGCCTCGGCAACATGAACTTCGCCACCTCGACCCGCCAGGCGCCGCGCTTCGCCCAGCCCGGGACACCGGGTGAGGAGACGACGCTCCTCCTGGAGCTCAAGCTCCTGGCCGACGTCGGCCTCATCGGCTATCCCAACGCGGGCAAGTCGACGCTGATCTCGGTGGTCTCCCGGGCGAAGCCGAAGATCGCCGACTATCCGTTCACCACCCTGGTGCCGAACCTGGGCGTGGTCGGCTACAAGGATCACAAGAGCTTCGTCGTCGCCGACATCCCCGGTCTCATCGAGGGTGCGAGCGAGGGCGCGGGGCTGGGACACCAGTTCCTGCGGCACGTGGAGCGCTGCCGGATCCTCGTCCACCTGGTGGACGCCTCGGCGCCGGACCTCGACCCGGAGCGGGCGCTAGATACCGACTTCGCGACGATCAACCGGGAGCTCGCCCGCTACTCCCAGGAGCTCGCGGGGCGGCCCCAGATCGTCGCGCTGAACAAGTGCGACCTGCCGGAGGCCCGGGAGCGGGCCGAGGCGTTCGCGAAGAAGCTGCGCAGGCGCAAGAACGCGCCGAAGGTCTTCCTGATCTCGGCTGCGACGCGAGACGGGGTCGACGCCCTCGTCGACGCCTGTGCGGAGGTTCTCTGGAGCGCGCAGGCGTGAAGATTCGGCCTGCGCCGAACGTCTTGGGAGAAGACGCGGTTTTTCCGCCAGGAGGAGCTCGATGAAGAGCCTCATTGCGACGGCGCTGCTCGCGGCCGCCGGAACTTCGGCCCAGGCGGCCACGCCCGCCCCTGCAACCCCTGCGACCACGGCGCCCGCCAAGGCGCCGCCGTTGGCGATGCCCTCCGACGTCGCCGCGCTGGTGGCGAAGCTCCAGGCCTTCTACGAGAAGAGCCCGGGCCTCGACACCCGCTTCGATCAGAGCTTCACCCAGGGCGGGATGCCGTCGAGGCTCGGCGGGGCGACCGCCAAGGGCCGGATGCGCTTCCGGAAGCCCGATGGTGCGACCGGGCCGCTGATGCGCTGGGATTACGACGACGGCCGGATCCTGCTGCTCGTGAAGGATCGGAGCTGGACCTTCGATCCCGACACGAAGCAGGCGACCGAGTACCGCGTGGATCCGGGGCAGCTCTCGGCAGCCGTCACCTTCATGTGGGGCAAGGGCCGCCTGGCCGAAGAGTTCGAAATCGTGCAGTCGAAGCGCGACTTCGGCGGCGACGGGACGGCGCTGGAGCTCACGCCCCGGAAGCCCTCGGGCTTCTCCAAGGTCTTCCTGGTCGCCGATCCCGCCACCGGAAAGGTGAGCCGCTCGGTGGTGGTCCAGTCGAACGGCAGCGAGAACCACCTGATCTTCCACGACACCCAGGCGAACGCGAAGGTCGTTCAGGCGGACTTCGATCCCGATCGCGCGTTCCCCGCCGGCACGTCCCGGGTGCGGGCCGCGGTCCCTGGGCAGTAGCGCAGAGCGAATGAAGGATCAGGCCGGCTCGGGCGGGAACGAGCCGCTCCCGGAGGCGGCCCTCGCGGCGTTGCGCAGCGCACGAACCCTCGAGCCGCCGCCGATGCAGGTCGGGCCACCCGGCGCGCTGTGTGGAAACGCGCGCCAGCTCGCTCGGAGCTCGGCCTCGTCCAGCCCCGTCTGCTCGTGGAGCACCAGGACGCCGCAGATCTCGCACGGCCGGATCGCTACGTTTCCTCCGGGATGGCGATGATGCATGACGGCCTCCGTGGGTGGGCGCGCGAGCTTGCGCGAGCCTGAACCCTGGCCATCGCCAACCGGCAGCGCAACCTCGGAGCATGAAGAAATCGCCCCCGCGGAGCGGGAGCGATTCCTTCAGCCGCGCGCTGCGCGGAAACGCTCCTCCTTGCGTTTGCTCCGCCTTCGGCTCCGCTGTCAGCTCAGAATGGCGGCTTCCCTGCCGGTCTGTTCGATCGCGGGCAGTACCTCGTCCAGCACCGCCGGATGGCAGGCGACGATTCCGCGCAGGTTCTGGAGCTCCGTGCCGTCGTAGCGGTACGGCTGCCCCGCCATGTCGCCGAAGAAGCCGCCGGCGGCGCGGACGATCACCTCGGGTGCGCAGGCGTCCCACCGGTAGCTGATGCGGCTCGCGTGGACGTAGAGGTCCGCGTCGGCGGCCGCGATCATCCCGCACTTGATCCCCACCGAGCCCACGTGCTGAACCTCTTCGATTCCGAGGGACTCGCAGAGGTCGAGCAGCCGCTTGGTGCGATGCGATCGCGAGACGACCATGCGCATGGGCACGTGCGCCACGGAGGGCAGCCGGAGTACGCGGGCGACGCCCCGCTCCTCGAGAGTGCAGCCCAGGCCGACGACGCCCGAGTAGCACTTGTCGTCCACCGGCTGATAGACCACGCCCACCGTCGCCTCGCCGTCGACCGCGAGGCCGATGTGGATGGCGAACTGGTCGTTGTGCTGGACGAACTCCTTGGTCCCGTCGAGGGGATCGACGAACCAGCAGCGCGAGAAGCGCGCGGCGTCGGAGGTCTCTTCGGACTCCTCCGCCACGACGCCGTCGTCCGGAAAGGCCTCCCGGAGGCCCCGCACGATGAACGCGTTGGCGCGCTCGTCGGCGATGGTCACCGGGCCGCCGCCGCCGGGCTTCTGGGTCACCTCGTACTCGGTGTCGTAGACGTCCAAGAGGATCCGGCCCGCCTCCCGCGCGAGGCGGGCGGCGACCTGGAGCTCCTTGGTGAAGTCGTATTTCACCGGTGCGCCACGAAGACCGGGAGCTTCACGCTCCGCGGGGCAGGGCGCTCGATCACGGGCGCTCGCAGGAGCACCTCGGTCGCGGCGCCGACAAGGTCGTACTCGTACGCCTCCTCCACCCGAACCCGCACCAGATCGCCGGCGGCCACGCCGCCCTCCGGGAGGTCGTTGATGATCACCTGTCCGTCGATCTCCGGCGCCTGGCCCGCGTGCCGGCCCACCAGTAGGTGCTCGGTCTCCTCGTGGGGACCCTCGACCAGGACCTCGATCTCCTTGCCGACCCAGGCCTGCTGCTGCTCCATCCGGATCTCGGCCTGGAGGGCCATGGCCTGCTCCCAGCGCGCGGCCTTAACCTCCTCCGGGAGCTGATCCTCCATCTCGCCGGCGAGGGTGCCCTCCTCCTGCGAGTAGCGGAAGATCCCGAGGTGGTCGAAGCGCTGCTCACGGATGAAGTCGAGGAGCAGCGCAAAGTCCTCTTCGGTCTCGCCGGGCAGGCCGACGATCAGGGAGGTTCGCAGCACGATGCCGGGGATCTCCGTGCGCAACTTGCCGAGGAGCTCCCGGAGGAACGTGGAGTTGCGGCCGCGGCGCATGGCGCGAAGGAGCCTGTCGCTCGCGTGCTGCACCGGCATGTCCAGGTACTTCACCACCTGCGGCGTGTCGCGGATGGCAGCGATCAGCTCGTCGGGGAAGTTGCGCGGGTAGGCGTAGTGGAGGCGGATCCATCGCACGCCCTCCACCTCGCCCAGCGCGCGGACGAGCTCGTGGAGCTTGGGCCTGCCGGGGAGGTCGTGGCCGTAGGCGGTGAGATCCTGCGCGACGAGGTTGAGCTCGCGGGCGCCCTGCTCGGCGAGCGTGCGGGCCTCGCGCACCACGTCGTCGATCGGCCGGGAGCGCTGATCGCCCCGGAGCGTCGGGATGATGCAGAAGGCGCACTCGTTGTCGCAGCCCTCGGCGATCTTCAGGTACGCGGTGTACGAGGGGAGCGAGTTGATCCGGGGCGTCGCCGAGCTGTGGATGTAGTCGGGATCGGGGATCACCTGCTTGCTCGCGCTCACGTCCTTCAGCAGGTTGGGGAGCTGGGCGTAGGCCGAGGTGCCGAGGAAGTGGTCGACCTCGGGCAGCTCCTTGGCGAGCTCCTCGGGGTAGCGCTGGGAGAGGCAGCCGGCGACCACGACCTTCTTCGCCCGGCCCTTCTCCTTCCACTGGGAGGCCTCGAGGATCGCGTCCACGGACTCCGTCTTCGAGGCCTCGATGAAGGCGCAAGTGTTCACGACGATCACGTCGGCGTCGTCGGGGGCCTCGGTGAGCTCCCAGCCGTCCTGGACCAGGCCGCCGAGCATGATCTCGGAGTCGACCCGATTCTTCGGGCAGCCGAGCGTGACGATGTGGACGTTCTTCTTTTCGCTCACGAGGACAACCTAGCTTCTGTCTGGTCCCGCGGTCAGTCGCGGAAGTTTTCGAACTGCATGTCGAGGTGGAGCTTGTCCGCGCTCTCGCGGCAGAGCCGGATCGCGGCCTGAAGCTCGTCCCGATCCTTGCCGGTGACCCGTAGGGATTCGCCCTGGATCGAGGCCTGGACCTTGAGCTTCGAGTCCTTGATCAGCTTGGTGAGCTCCTTGGCCTTCTCGGTCGGGATGCCCTGCTGGAGCTGAACGGACTGCTTGAACTGCTTTCCTCCCACCGGCTCCTTCTTTCCCCTCTCGAGGGAGTTGGCGGTGAGGCCCCGCTTCAGGAGCTTGCCCAGGAGCACGTCCCAGAGGGCGTCCAGGCGCTCCTCGCCGTCGGTCTTCAGGACCAGGCCCTTCTTGTCGTCGGCCATGGAGATGTCGACCGGGACGCCCTTGAAGTCCCAGCGGCCCTGGAGCTCCTTACGGGCCTGGTTCATGGCGTTGTCGACCTCCTGCAGGTCGACCTTCGAGACGATGTCGAACGAAGGCATCTTGGATCCTCCTCCGGGTGGGGGAGCCTCGAGTCGGCTCCTATAGCTCGATCACTAGCGGCAGCACGACGGGCTTGCGCTCGGTGCTCCGCTTATAGGCACGGCGGACGGCGCGGCGCACCTCCTCCTGCACCAGGGTCGTGTCGCCGCGGAGCACGGGGCTCAGGCTCTCGACCGCGGCGTGGACCTCCCGGCGCACGTCCGCGAGGAGGGCCGCCTCGTCCGGCACCGCGATCCCGCGGGCGGTGAGCTCCGGACCCCGGACCAGGGCGCCGGTCGAGCGGTCGATTACGACCACGGCCGTGACGAGGCCCGTCTCGGCGATGAGCGCCCGCTCGCGGAGGGTGAGCTCGGGGACGTCGGGCCCGCCCCGCCTGTCGACGTAGACCCGCCCCGACGCCACCGTGCCGTTCACGAAGGCCCTGCCCCCCTCGAACTGGAGGACCTCGCCGTCGGTGATCAGGTGGCAGGAGCTGTCGGGGATCCCGACCTCGTGGGCGGTCTTCACGTGGCGAACCAGGTGCCGATACTCACCGTGGATCGGGACGAAGTGGCGCGGGTTGGTGATCCGGAGCATCAGCCGCTGCTCCTCGCGGTAGGCGTGGCCCGAGGCGTGGAGGTCCTCTGCGCCCTCGTAGACCACCTCCGCGCCCCTCATGGCGAGGCGGTTCACCATGTGGCCGATCGCGACCTCGTTTCCCGGGATGAAGCGCGAGGAGAGGACCACCAGGTCACCCTCGTCGACGGGCATGGGCGCGTTGGGATCGCCCAGGGCCATCCGCATCAGCGCCGAGCGCGGCTCGCCCTGGGCGCCGGTGGAGAGCACCGTGACCTCGTGGTGGCGGAGCCTGCGGCCTTCTTCCACGTCGACCACGAGGCCGAGCGGGATGTCCAGGAGGCCGAGCTCGCTGGCGATCCGCGTGTTCTGCTGCATGGAGCGGCCGACCAGCACCACCTTGCGGCCGAACAAGCGGGAGACGTCGAGGACCTGCTGGATCCGGTGGATGTTCGACGCGAAGGTGGCGATCACCACGCGGGATTTGGCCTTCGCGAAGATCTCCTCCAGGGCGCGGCCCACCTGGCGCTCCGAGAGACTGGTGCCGGGGCGCTCGGAGTTGGTGGAGTCGGAGAGGAGCGCGAGGATCCCGTCGCCGCCGAGGCGCGCGAAGCGCTGCAGGTCCGTGGGGAGCTCGTCGATGGGCGAGTGGTCGATCTTGAAGTCGCCCGTGTGGACCACCAGGCCTTCCGGCGTGTGGATCGCGAGGCCGAGGGCGTCGGGGATCGAGTGGGTGACCCGGACGCCTTCCACCCGGAAGGCCTCGCCGAGGTCCACGGAGCTGCCTGCCGCCAGCTCCGTGAGGGGCGCCCGGATCCCGAACTCCTCGAGCTTGGGGGCGAGGAGGCCCAGGGTGAAAGGCGAGCCGTAGACGGGGAGCGGCCGATCCTTGAGCAGGAAGGGCAGCGCGCCGATGTGGTCCTCGTGGCCGTGGGTGAGGACCACGCCCTTCAGCTTGTCGCCCAGCTCCCGCAGGTACGTGAAGTCCGGCAGGACCACGTCCACGCCCAGGGCCTCCGCCTGGGGGAACATGATCCCGCAGTCCACGAGGAACGCCTGGTCCTCCGACTCGAAGACCATGGCGTTGAGGCCGACCTCGCCGAGGCCTCCGAGTGGGATGATCCGGAGCACGGGCCACCTTGGCGCCGAGGACGACGCTTCGAGGGGGAAAAGGGGCGCTACCTACCACCCTGGCGCGCCAGGCGGCAAGCCGGCCGCCGCTATTTGGGGGTGGAGGTCCGGTCTCGCCCTGCGCCACCGATTGGCGAGGCGGTGGCAGGGCGGCGGAGGACTGCCCAACTTGGGGGACGGCGGGGCATGTCCCCGGGTGCGCGAGGTTCGTCTTGCACGCGACTGCCGTGGCCACGATCGTGCTCGGGTGCATCCTCGGCAGCGTCGTGGCGGGGTCGATCCTTCGCGCGCTGGTCCCGCAGCACCACCTCAGCGAAGAGTCCCGGAGCGCCCTGAAGCTGGGCACGGGGATGGTCGCGACGCTGAGCGCCCTCGTCCTCGGCCTCCTCGTCAGCTCGGCGAAGAGCAACTTCGACGCGCTGAACGCAGGTCTCCGTGAGACGGGCGCGAGGATCATCACCCTCGACCGGCTCCTCGCCCACTACGGGGCCGAGGCGGGCGAGGCTCGGCGCCTCTTGAAGGACGTCGTGGAGGCGACGATCGAGCGGGTTTGGCCGGAGGAGGCGAGCGGCACTCAGCCGAGGCAGATGGGCGCCTCGATCGGTGCCCTCTCCAAGTTGATGGACCAGATCGATCGGCTGCCGGTCGAAGGCGTACAGGAGCGCGCCTTCCAGTCCCAGACCCTCGCGATGAGCACGCAGCTCACCCTATCGTTTTGGCAGCTCGCGGAGAGGACCCAGACGGCCCTGCCGTTCCGCGTGCTCGTGATCCTCGTCTTCTGGCTCTGCATCCTCTTTGCCGAGGTGGGGCTCTTCGCCCCGCGGAACCTGACCGTGGCGGTGGTCGTCGCCCTGAGCGCGCTGTCCACGTCCGCGGCGATCTACCTGATCCTCGAGATGAACCTGCCGTTGACCGGGGCAGTCAAGGTCTCGAGCGGGCCGTTGCGGGCGGCTGCGGCGCAGCTCGGCAAATGAGCCGGCGCCGGGACGCTCAGAGCGTGTGAAGAAATCGGCCCCGCCGAAGCGGGCCCGCTTTCTTCAACTCGCGCTTCGCGCGAGGGCGCTCCTTTTCGTTTGCTCGCCTCCGGCTCGCGAGAGTTCGTGAATTTCTTCACGAACTCTCAGCCGGGCTTCTCGAGCAGTCTGCGGACGATCCGCAGGTACACCGCCGTGACGATCAGGAACACGACCCCGTAGGGCACGAGGATCGGGAGCGCCACGTTCTCTCCGACCTGGACCGAGGCGATGAAGAACGCCAGGCCCAGGTTGCGGGACGCGCTCTCCATCGCGAAGACGGTGCGCTCCCTGCTGTCGCCTCCTCCCACGGCGTGGCCGAGCGCCAGGGCCGCCGCGACGAACGCGGCCATCGCCAGGTACTCGCGGACGCCCAGCTCGACCAGCGCTCGGGCGTTGAAGACGAGCACCAGCACGAAGACTGCCATGAGGAAGAGGAGCGCCACGCGCGCGCCGGGACGCCGCACCTTTCCGGCCAGCTCGGGCCAGAGCGCGCGTGCGCCGATCCCAGCCGCGAACGGGACCACCAGGCCGAGCGCCACTTGTCGGGCGACCGGCATCGGCTCGACCTCCGCGCGGAAGCCGAGGGCTCTGCCGAGCAGCACGATCGTGACGGGCGTGGTCACGACCGCGAGGACGGAGAGCACGATGTGGATCGCGCCGGCCGTCTCGCGTTGCCCGCCTGCCTGCGTGATCCGCCGGAAGGCGAGGGGCGCGATCGGGCAGGCGGCGAGGAGCGCGACGGCGCCGACCACGGGGCGGAGGGGCCGGATGAGGACGATCACGATCCACGCCGCCACGGGCACGAGCACGTCCACCGCGATGAACGCGCGCACGAAGAGCATCGGCCGTCGCCGCAGGTCGAGGAGCCCTCGAACGTCGACGCCGAGCCCCTCCATGAGCATCAGGCAGACGAGGGAGATCGTCGTCACAAGCTTCAGGACGTCCATGGCGGCCTCATGACCTCAACCCCCCAGGCCCTCTCGCGCGCCTCAGAAGAAAAAGGGGCGGGGCGAAACTTATGCACGCCCGCTCTCGTCCGAATCACCGCTGTTTCGGGAAAGCCTGTGTGAATCACCGTTCAACGGCGCGTTCGTCGTTGGTATGATTTCGGATTGTCATGGCCGACGTCCCCTTGGCCTCGAACGATAGGTTCCATTCCGAATGAACCGCCATACGCTCTTCCTTGCATTGCTCGCAGCCGTCATTGCAGTCGGCTGCCCCGGGAGCAGGCCCCCAGGGGTGATGAAGGCGGCAGAGACGACGGTGAAGACGCCCGCTCGCGGCTCGAGCTCGGCGCTCGGCTTTCGCTTGAGCAACGCCGACGACGGGATCCAGGCGATCGAGGAGCGGAAGGTCGCAGCGGCGATGCCGCTCGGGAAGGAAGACGCGGCGCGCTTGCTGGCCCGCCTTCCGAAGCTGGCGGAGCAGCCGGGCGACGCGGCGAGCTTCTCCCTGCGGGCGCGCTCGATCCCGGCGCCGCGCCCTGGTGTCACGATCGACGAGGCGTTTCCGCCGATCGAAGCCCCGCCCGCCGTGGTCGCGACGCCGACCGGGCCGCTCTCGGTCGATCGTTATGCGCCGGAGGGTGAGGTGCCGATCGCGCCGAACGTCTCCGTGACCTTCTCGGAGCCGATGGTGCCGATCACGTCGATCGGAGAGCTCTCGAAGGAGAGTGTACCGGCGCGGATCTCGCCGGAGCCGGAAGGAGAATGGAGGTGGCTGGGCACGCGCACGTTGGTGTTCCAGCCCACGAAGCGCATGCCGATGGCGACGTCGTTCTCGGTGACGGTGCCGGAAGGCACGAGGGCGATTAGCGGGCAAGCCCTCGCCGATGAAGTGAAATGGAGCTTCACAACGCCGCCGCCAGCGCTCGAGAGCTGGCTACCCAAGGGCTCCTCGGTGTCGCTCGAGCCGGTGCTCTTCGCGGCCTTCGATCAGGCGATCGATCCGGCGGCGATGTTCGACAACGTGGAGATTATCGCGGGCGATGCGAAGATCCCCGCTCGGCTCGCCACCCAGGACGAGATCGACGCGGACGAAGGCGTCCGTCGCGCAATCGAGCGGGCGGACGAGGGGCGCTGGTTCGCGTTCCGTCCCGAGCGCCGCCTGCCGAACGGCACTCGAGTCAGGGTGCGGATCGCAGAGGGCACGAGAGGCGCCGAGGGGCCGCTGCCCACCACGAAGGAGCAGTCGTTCGACTTCGAGACCTTCGGCCCGTTGAACCTGCGCCAGACGAAGTGCGGCTGGGACGATCGCTGCACGCCCTACACACCGTTCGTGCTGAGATTTTCGAACGAGCTCGACGGGGCGAGATTCGACCCGGAGCTCGTGACCGTCTCGCCCGAGATTCCGGGGATGAAGGTCTCCGTAGACGATCACGAGATCACGATCCGCGGGCGCACCAAGGGGCGCACCGACTATGCCGTGGCGATCCACGCCGCGCTCACCGACGTATTTGGCCAGACGCTGGACACGACCGTTCCCGCGTCGTTCAGCGTGGGCCCGGCGGTGCCGCGCCTCTTTGGCCCCGAGGGCGAGATGGTCGTGCTCGATCCCGCGGCGCCGAGGCAGTACGTGGCCTACTCGATAAACGAGGAGGCGCTGCGGACGCGTGTCTACGCGGTGACGCCCGAGGACTGGCGGGCGTTCGCGTCCTGGCGCAGCCCTTGGTCGTGGCAGCGCGAGGGCGCGCCACCAGGGCGCCTCGTGGTCGACGAGGTGGTTCGCCCACAAGCGGCCCCCGACGATCTCGCCGCGACGCCGATCGATCTCTCCGCGGCGCTCGATCACGGCCTGGGCCACGCGGTGGTGTGGGTGAATCCGGCGCGCACGCGAAAGGGCTACGAGTACATCGAGGACGTGGTGGTCTGGGTGCAGGCGACGGAGCTCGGGATTCAGGCCTTCCTGGAACCGGATCGCGCCACGGCGTGGGTGACGAACCTCGCCGACGGGGCGCCGCTCGACGGCGTGGAAGTCTCGCTCCTCGGCGCAGGCCCGGCGGTGCCGACGAAGAACGGCCTGGCGACGCTCCCGCTCGTGCACGGCGGCTATCCCCTTGTGGCGAAGCGGGGCCGCGACACGGCGTTCCTGACAGAGGGCCGGAGCGACACTGAGACCTTTGTGCAGCACAGGTACTCGCGCGCTCCGCGCTGGCTCGTCTTCGATGATCGCGGGATGTACAAGCCCAGCGAGAAGGTCCACGTCAAGGGCTGGCTCCGCGTCGCAGAGCTCTCGCGCGGCGGCGACCTGGTGGCGGCACCGCCGGACGAGCTGGGGGAGAGCGTCAAGTACCTCGTGCGCGATCCGCGCGGCGCCGAGCTGACAGGCGGGCTCGTGACGATCGATGAGCACGGAGCGTTCGACCTCGCCTTCGATCTCCCGGCGAACGTGAACCTCGGCGAGGGCGAGGTCGAGCTGGAGCTGATCGGCTCCTCGCTGCCGAACACATGGAAGCATCGCTTCTCGATCCAGGAGTTCCGCAAGCCCGAGTTCGAGGTGAAGACGCGCGTGGGCGAGGGCCCGTACTTCGGCGCCGGCCACGCGATCGCCTCGGTCGTCGCGTCATACTACGCGGGGGGCGGCCTCCCCAACGCTCCTGTGGACTGGACGATCACGCAGAACACCACCTCGTTCACGCCTCCGCACCAGCGTGATTATCACTTCGGCCCGGAGTCCAAGAGGTTCTGGTGGTGGCGCGGGCCCGGCGGCGAGGGAGGCAGGAAAGAATGGTGGTCTGCGCGCACCGATGCGGCGGGAGTTCATAGTCTGCGCTTGGACTTCGACGCCCGCGAGCCGGCATACCCGATTAGCCTCTCGCTTGCCTCGAGTGTCGAGGATGTAAACCGACAGCGCTGGTCCGGCCGCGCCTCGATGCTGGTTCATCAGTCGGATCGCTACGTGGGCTTGCGCCTCGCGAAGAACTTTGTACGCGCTGGCGAGCCGCTCGCGGTCGAGCTCGTCGTCGCGGATCTAGACGGCGCGCTCATTGGCGGCAGGCCGATCGAGGTGCGGAGCGCCCGGCTCGAGAGCACGCGGCGCGGAATGGAGCACGTGGAGCAGGAGGTGGACGTGCAGCGCTGCGAGGTGAAGAGCTCCTCCGACGCGATGCCGCTCCGCTGCTCGTTGGAGACGAAGGGGGGCGGGCTGTACCGGGTGACGGCGGTGGTCACCGATGAGCAGGGGCGGCGGAATCAGTCGACGATCGAGACCTGGGTGATGGGCGGGGACGGGCCGAAGCGGAGTGGCGTCGACGCCGATCGCCTCACCGTCATCCCCGACAAGAACGAGTACCTGCCTGGGGAGACGGCGACTTTGCTGGTGATCTCGCCGCTGGCGCCGGCGGAAGGCGTGCTCACGGTTCGTCGCCAGGGCGTCGTGCATCTGGAGCGCTTCACGATGCGCGAGCCGTCGCAGACGCTGCAGGTCGCGCTCGACGACGCGATGGTGCCGAACGTGAGTATCTCGGTCGATCTCGTGGGCGCCGCGTTGCGCGAGGGGGCCGACGGCGAGGCCGATACTTCGTCGCCGCGCCGCCCCGCGTATGCGAGCGGCTCGGCCGAGGTGAAGGTCCTCCCGTCCACGCGGACACTCAAGGTGAAGGCGACGCCGAAGGCGCTGAGCCTTTCGCCGGGGGGTAGCACGACCATCGATCTCGAGGTGTATGAGCCGAGCGGGCGCCCTGCGAAGAACGCCGAGGTCGCGGTGATCGTCGTCGACGAGGCGGTGTTGGCCCTCTCGGGGTACGAGACGCCGGACCCGCTCGCGGTCTTCTACGCCGATCGATCCGCCGACGTCCGCGCGCTCGGCAACCGTGAGAACGTGATCCTCGGGGAGCCCGCGGTCGAGCCCGGGAGGAGGGGGGGCGGGGAGGGAGGGAGAGGTCTTGGCCTGGGCGGGCTCGGGGCTCGGGGGGCGAGCGCAAAAAGATCCTGAGCGCGGGGCTGTTGGGCAACCTGGGCGACCCGGGTGAGACCGCCGACGCCTCACCGATCGACGTGCGCGTAGACTTCTCCTCGCTCGCGCTCTTCGCGCCTCGGGTGCGGACCGACGCGAGCGGCCGCGCCACAGCGCCGGTGAAGCTGCCCGACAACCTCACCCGCTACCGGGTGATGACGGTCGCCTCCGCTGGGGCCAACTTCTTCGGCTCGAGCGAGGCGACGATTACGGCGCGGCTGCCGCTGATGGTCAGGCCGAGCGCGCCGCGCTTCCTCAACTTCGGCGACGCGTTCGATCTCTCCGTGGTGATCCAGAACCAGACCGACGCGCCGGTGGACGCAGACGTGGTGGTGCGCGCGACGAACGCCACGATCCGCGACGGCGCCAAGCGCGTGACGGTGCCCGCGAGCGATCGTGTCGAGGTCCGCTTCCCCGCATCGACGCGGAGGGCGGGCAAGGCGCGCTTCCAGTTCGGCGTCGCTGCGCCGGGCTTCGCCGACGCGAGCCAGCTCGAATTGCCCGTCTACACGCCTGCGACGACGGAGGCCTTCGCGACCTACGGAGAAATGGACGCAGGAGCGATCGCCCAGCCGGTGAAGCTGCCGGAGGGGGTGTTCACGGAGTACGGCGGCCTCGAGATCTCGACCAGCTCGACGCAGCTCCAGGCCCTCACCGACGCCGTGCTCTACTTGGTGAAGTATCCGTTCGACTGCAACGAGCAGGTGGCCTCGCGCGTGATCGCGATCGCCGCCCTGCGCGACGTTCTTTCGGCGTTCCAGGCGGGGGGCCTGCCCTCGCCCAAGGAGCTGCGGGCCTCGATGGAGGACGATCTCGAGCGCCTGGCCCGCGCCCAGGACAGCAGCGGAGGCTGGGGCTTCTGGCCGGGCCAGAAGGAGACGTGGCCGTATCTCTCGGTCCATGTCGCCCACGCGCTCGTCCGCGCGAAGGAGAAGGGCTACGCGCTGCCTCCCGACACGCTCGGGCCCGCGATGGCCTACCTGCGCAAGATCGATTCTCACATCCCTGCCTGGTATGGGCCGGCGGCTCGCCGATCGATCGTCGCCTACGCGCTCTACGTGCGCGGGCGAATCGACGACGCCGATCCCGCGCAGGCCAGGCGGCTGATCGAGGAGGCAGGCGGCGTGGAGAAGCTGCCACTCGAGGCGCTGGGCTGGATCTGGCCCACGCTCTCCGGCGACAGCGAGGGCGCGGAGATCCGCCGCCACATCGGCAACCGGGTCACCGAGACCGCCGGCGCCGCCCATTTCGTCTCCAGCTATGGCGACAAGGACTGGGTGCTCCTCCACTCCGATCACCGCGCAGACGGCGTGCTGCTCGAGGCGCTCATCGGCGATCAGCCGCGCTCGACGCTGATCCCGAAGCTCGTCAAGGGGTTGCTCGGGGATCGCAAGGCGGGCCGCTGGACGAACACCCAGGAGAACGCCTTCGTCCTCCTCGCGCTCGACCGCTACTTCTCCACGTACGAGAAGGTGACGCCCGACTTCGTCGCGCGGGTGTGGCTCGGCGATCGCTGCGCTGGCCAGCACGCCTTCCGTGGCCGGACCACCGAGCAGAGCGAGCTCCGCGTCCCCATGTCGTGGCTCGCGGAAAACGCGGCGGACACGCAGGCGCTCACTATCGGCAAGGATGGCCCCGGCCGCCTCTACTTCCGAATCGGCATGCAATACGCGCCGACGGACCTGAGGCCGATTCCGCTCGATCGTGGCTTCGTGGTCTCGCGCGCCTACGAGGGCGCCGATCGCTCCGACGACGTGAGGCGCGACGCGGACGGCACCTGGCGGGTCCGGCTCGGCGCGAGGGTGCGGGTGCGCGTGTCCATGGTCGCGCCGGCGCGTCGGCACCACGTGGCGCTCGTCGATCCGCTGCCAGCGGGCTTCGAGCCGCTGAACCCGGCGCTCGCCGTCACCGGCGAGGTCCCGAAGGATCCAAAAGGCGAGAGGGACGCCGAGACGGGGGGAGGTTGGTGGCGCTGGCTCTGGACGCGAACGTGGTACGAGCACCAGAACCTGCGCGACGATCGCGCGGAGGCCTTCGCCTCCCGCCTCTACGAGGGCGTCTGGGACTACACCTACGTCGCGACCGCGACCACGCCCGGCACTTTCGTCGTGCCTCCTCCCAAGGCCGAGGAGATGTACGCCCCCGAGACCTTCGGCCGCGGAGCGGGAGATTGCGTGATCATCGAGTAGGGGCCTCTGGCTCTCGAGGTTGGGCGAGAGGCGCTGCGCAAATAGCGGGACCGGGCCGCGCGTTTCGCAATGGCCTGCCTCGCGGATTGCGCCCTCACGGCCCGTTGGGTAGGTTGCGCGACCCCATGGCGTTCGATCCCTCCAAGCTTCCGTCGCTGCTGAACCCTGAGCAGCTCCGCGCCGCCACGCACACTGGCGGCCCGCTCCTCGTGCTGGCAGGCGCAGGTTCGGGCAAGACCCGCGTGATCACCTACCGGATCGCGAACCTCGTGATCGCCCACGGCATCGAGCCGTGGCGGATCCTGGCGGTGACCTTCACCAACAAGGCCGCCGGCGAGATGAAGGAGCGCCTCGAGAAGCTCCTGGGGCCCACGGCACACGAGGCCTGGATCTCGACCTTCCACGCCACCGGCGCGCGGATCCTGCGCCGGGACGGCGCGGCCATCGGGATCCCCAGCGGCTTCGTGATCTACGACGACTCCGATCAGCTCGCCGAGATGAAGCGGGTGATGAAGTCGATGGGCGTGGATCCGAAGCTCGTGGATCCGCGCAAGGTGCTCCACCGGATCGACGACGCGAAGAACCACGGCCGCTCGCCGGACGACCTCGCGAAGCGGCCGGGCTACGACGAGCTCTCGCGCCTGACGCCCGAGCTCTACCGCCGCTACCAGAAGTCCCTCGCCGCCGCCGGCGCCGTGGACTTCGGCGACCTGCTATCGCGGCTCGTGGAGCTCTTCGAGAAGGCGCCGGACGTCCTGCAGAAGTACCGGAACCGCTTCCGGCACGTGCTGGTGGACGAGTTCCAGGACACCAACCGCGTGCAGTATCGCCTGCTGCAGATGCTGGCGGGCGACGGGCGCGGCCTCTGCGTGGTGGGCGACGACGACCAGGCGATCTACCGCTGGCGCGGCGCGGACGTCACGAACCTGCTCTCCTTCCCCCAGGACTTCGCCGGGGCCGAGGTGGTGAAGCTCGAGCAGAACTACCGCTCGACCCAGACGATCCTCGACGCCGCCCACGCGGTGATCGCCCACAACCCGACGCGGATGGACAAGCGCCTCTGGACGGAGGAGAGCGGCGGCGCGCCCCTCGAGCTCGTGGTCGCCCGGGACGAGAGGGACGAGGCGCAGCAGGTGGCCGACCGGGTGCGCGCGGCGCTGCGCGACGGCGTCGACGCCGCCGAGGTCGCGGTCTTCTACCGGACCAACGCCCAGAGCCGCGTGATCGAGGAGGCCTTCCGCCTCGGCCGGATCCCGTACGCGGTGGTTCGGGGACGATCCTTCTACGACCGCGCCGAGGTGAAGGACCTCGCCTCCTACCTGCGGCTCGCGGTGAACCCCCTCTCGAGCGCGGACGCCCTTCGCGTGATCAACAAGCCGGCCCGGGGCATCGGCGACACCACCGTGGGCCGGATCGAGGCGGCGGCGGAGGAGTGGGGCGTCGGGATCGTGGACGCGTGCCGGCAGTCGGCGCAGATCCCCGGGCTGAACGCCTCGGCGCAGGGCAAGGCCCGCTCGTTCGCGCAGCTCGTGGGCAAGCTCGCCCTCGAGGCGGCCAACGGATCCGCCGGTGCAGCTGCCGAGGCGGCCCTGAAGCTCTCCGGCCTCGAGGATGCGTACCTGGCCGAGGGGAGCGACGAGGCCGTCGATCGCCTGGACAACCTCCGCGAGCTCGTGGGCGCGGCCAAGGAGTGGGACCAGACCTGGACGCCGCCGATCGACCCGGACGAACCCGAGGCCGAGGGGCCGACGCCGCTCGCCGCCTTCCTGGAGCAGCTCGCCCTCCTGGGCGACGCCGACGAGAAGATCGCCGGCCCGAAGGTGGCGCTGATGACGCTCCACGCGTCAAAGGGCCTGGAGTTCGAGCGGGTCTTCCTCACCGGAATGGAGGAGACCGTCTTCCCCCACTCGCGGGCGCTGGGCGACGAGGGCGGCATCGAGGAGGTCGCCGAGGAGCGGCGCCTCTGCTACGTCGGCTTCACACGGGCCAAGCGCCGCCTGGTGCTCTCGCTGGCCCGCAGCCGCGTGCTCTTCGGCAACCTGCGCTTCAACGAGGCCTCGCGCTTCCTGGGCGAGGTGCCGAGGGAGCTCTTCGGCATCAAGGGGGCGGCCAAGCCTTCGCGGCAGACGGGGGTCCACGTCGTCTACGACGACGCTCGGGGCGAGCCCGAGATCGACCTCGGCGACGACGACGGCTTCGAAGACCGCTACCAGGTCGACTACTCCTTCGATCAGCGGCCTGCCCCTCGGCAGCCCGAGATCCGCAGGGCGGTCGTCCGGGCTCCCGCTCCCGACACAGGCGCCCCGTTCCGGATCGGGATGCCGGCCCGTCATCCCAGCTTCGGCGTCGGCATGGTGGAGGGGATCGACGGCGACAAGGTCGCCGTGCGGTTCCCGGGGGTCGGGGTGAAGCGGGTCGTGGCCCGCTTCCTCCAGGCGGTGTGACCTTGGAGAAGATCTTGATCAGCGCGTGCCTGCTCGGGCAGCGGGTCCGCTTCGACGGGGCCGCCGCGCAGGTCGAGGACGAGCTCCTCACGCGCTGGATCGAGGAGGGGCGGCTGGTGGCGATCTGCCCGGAGGTGTCGGGCGGGCTTCCAGTGCCCAGGCCCTCGGCGGAGCTCCGCGGAGGCTCGGGCGCCGACGCGCTGGACGGTCGCTCACTCGTAGTGACCGCATCGAACACGGACGTTTCGGAGCATTTTCTGGCGGGAGCCCGGGCGGCCCTGGAGCTCGCCCAGCGCCACCGGATCCGGGTCGCCGTGCTCAAGGATCGCAGCCCGTCCTGCGGGAGCCTGCAGATCTACGACGGGAGCTTCACCCGTACCCGAATCGGTGGAGAGGGCGTCACCGCTGCGCTCCTGCGCCGCAGCGGGATCCGGGTGTTCAGCGAGGCGGAGCTTCCCGCCGCCGCGGCAGCCCTCGCCGAGCTGGAATCGGCTCTCAGTGGAGCAGCGCCGCGTCGGTGAGGGCGTGGAGCTCGTGGGCGTCCACTTCGCGCGCCGCCTGACGGATGTCGCGAGTGCCGATGAGGCCGACCACCCGATCCGACTCGAGCACGGCGATCCACCTCGAGCGCGCCTCGTCCATCCGCTTCAGCGCTACCGCGACCGGATCGTCCGGCTCGCACGAGGGGACGCCGCGATCGAGGATGAGCGTGACGCGGGTGAGCTTCGGGTCGAGGCCCTCGGCCATCACGTCGCGGACGAGCCCCCGCTCGGTGACCATGCCCAGGTAGCGGCCGGTCTCGTCGGTCACCGGGATCGCGGCGACGTCGGCGCTCTTCAGCTTTCGGACGGCGTCCTGCGCCGTCTCCTCCGGCGCCAGGGTGATCGGGCCCTTCCACATCACGTCTCGGCATCGCATCGCTGGCTTCCTCTCCCGGGGCTTCCTCACTTGGTCCTCCCGAATATGTGCAGGACCGAACGAGGGATGCTCGGCTGCCAGGGTGTCGCGCCGGCGGCCAGTGTCGACCGTGCGAAAGCCGCGGAGGAGGCGCGCTTGTCGGCCCTCTTCCGGGTCGCTAGATCGCAGGCTCCCGAGGATGCCGGGGGGACCCCACACCGATGTCGAGGACACTCGCGCTGATACTTGCGGGCGGCGAAGGACGCCGCCTGGAGCCGCTCACCCGTGATCGGGCGAAGCCGGCGGTTCCGTTCGGCAGCCGCTACCGCATCATCGATTTCGCCCTGTCCAACTTCGCGAACTCGGGCGTGCTCAAGATCAAGGTGCTCACCCAGTACAAGTCCGATTCACTGAACCGGCACATCACGCGCGGCTGGCGACTGGCGGCGATGCTCGACAACTACGTGGAGACGGTGCCGGCCCAGATGCGGACGGGGCCGGAGTGGTTCAAGGGCTCCGCCGACGCGGTCTACCAGAACCTCAACCTGATCACCGACGAAGAGCCGGACTTCGTCTTCGTCTTCGGCGCCGATCACGTCTACCGGATGGACGTGAGGCAGATGCTCCACTTCCACCGGGAGACAGGGGCGGACTGCACCGTTGCTGCGATCCCGATGCCGGTCGCGGACGCGCCGAGCTTCGGCGTGATCGAGATGGAGCCGAACGGGCGCATGGTCGGCTTCCAGGAGAAGCCGAAGGTCGAGGCCGCCAAGACCATGCCGAGCGATCCCACGCGGATCCTCGCCTCGATGGGGAACTACATCTTCACCACCGACGCGCTGGTGCGCGAGATCGTCCGGGACGCCGGACGCGAATCCGCGCACGACTTCGGCAAGTCGATCATCTCGGAGATGTACAAGCACTCCCGCGTCTTCGTGTACGACTTCGCCCAGAACTCGGTGCCCGGCCAGGGCCCGAAGGAGCGGGGCTACTGGCGCGACGTCGGGGAGATCGAGACCTACTACCGCTCGAACCTGGACCTGGTGGAAGTGGATCCGGTCTTCAACCTCTACAACGACCGCTGGCCGATCTTCACCGCGCAGCACAACTATCCGCCGGCGAAGTTCGTCTTCGCCGATCGCGAGAGCGAGCGGGTGGGCATGGCCACTGACTCCCTGATCTCGGAGGGCTGCATCCTCTCCGGCGGGAGCGTGCACCGCTGCGTGCTCTCGCCCCAGGTCCGGATCAACTCCTACTCCCAGGTGGAGGAGTCGATCCTCTTCGAGAGGGTGGACATCGGCAGGCGCTGCCGGATCCGCAAGGCGATCATCGACAAGAACGTGGAGATCCCGCCGGGGACCGTGATCGGCTACGACCCGCAGGAGGATCGCCGCCGGTTCCACGTCACCTCCGACGGGATCGTGGTGATCCCGAAGGGCATGCGGATCGAGGGGCAGCGATGAGCCGTGCTGGCGGAAGGCCGATTGCACGCTTCCGAGGTGGCGCCGCGGGCGCCGCTTTGGCACATTCCCCCGCCGTGGACGACCTCTTCGCCAAGAAGAAGCGGCGAAAGCCCTTTCTGGCCTTCGGCGCCGGGCTCTTCGGAGTGCTCGCGGCCGCGTCGATCTTCGACGCGGTGCGGGACGAGCCGCTAATCTTCGCCGGCGAGCCCGTGGGCTCGCTCGTGGAGAGGCTCGGGTACCGGATCGGCGCCGCCCTCGTCTGCATCCTGCTCGCCGCCTTCCTCTTTCCGCGCTCCCGCTCGGAAGAGCGGGAGCCGCTCCTGAAATAGCGGCAGCGCCGGGGGGCCACGATGGATCGCGTAGAGGTCGCCTTCCTCTGGCACATGCACCAGCCGCCCTATCGCGACCCCGAGAGCGGGAGCTACGTGCTGCCGTGGGTACGGCTCCACGCCACCCGCGGCTACCTCGACATGGCGGCGATCCACGAGCGCTTCCCCGGCGTGTCGGCCACCGTGAACTTCTCGCCCGTGCTCCTCGAGCAGCTCGAGGACTACGCCTCGGGCCGCGCGAACGATCGCTTCCTGGAGCTCTCCGCGAGGCCCCCGCAGGATCTCGCCCTCGAGGAGCGCGCCTTCCTCCTCCGGACGTTCTTCATGGTGAGCTGGGAGCAGGGCGTGCGCCCGATCCCGCGGTACCGCGAGCTCCTCCATCGCCGCGGCCTCGAGCTCGAGGGCGTCGACCTGCGGGAGGTGTCGAGAGCGTTCAGCGTCGACGACCTTCGCGACCTGCAGGTGCTCTTCAACCTCGCGTGGATGGGCTTCGCTGCCCGTGAGCGTGACGACACCGTCCGCGAGCTCCTCCGCAAAGGGAGGGACTTCAGCGAGAGCGACAAGCAGGCGCTCCTCGAGGCCCAGCGCCGCCTGGTCGGCTCGGTGATCCCCGCCTGGCAAAAGGTCGCCTCCGGCGGCATGGTGGAGATCTCCGCCACCCCCTACTTCCACCCGATCCTCCCGCTCCTCTGCGACTCGGACGCGGCGAAGGTCGCGCTGCCGGATGCGCCGCTGCCGCCGAGGCTTCGCGCGCCCGAGGATGCGCGGGAGCAGGTGAGGCGTGCACGCGACCAGGTCTCGACGATCTTCGGCGCGCCGCCGGCGGGGATGTGGCCCGCCGAGGGGAGCGTGTCGCCCGAGGCCCTCGAGGTCTTCGCCGCCTCCGGCGTGCGCTGGCTCGCGTCGGACGAGGAGGTCCTCCTCCGCTCGCTGCCGGCCGGCGCAAACCGTGAAAAATCCCTCTACAGGCCGTGGAGGGTGCGCGCCGGCGACGGCGAGGTGGCGATGGTCTTTCGCGATCGGGGCCTCTCCGACGCCATCGGCTTCCGCTACGCGCGCAGCCCGGCGAAGGACGCGGTCTCGGGCTTCCTCGGGGACCTCTCCCGCATCGCGGACGCCAGGCCGGCGGGAGAGGAGCTTCCGCTCGTTTCGGTGATCCTCGACGGCGAGAACCCGTGGGAGTACTTCCCCGACTCGGGCCGCGACTTCCTAATGGAGCTCTACTCGCGCCTCGAGGCGAGGGAAGCCGGCGTGGTCTCCACCTCGATCGGGCGGCGGATCGCCCGCGGCGTCCCGGCGGACCGCCTGGAGCGGATCCATTCGGGCTCGTGGATCGAGGGGAGCTACCGGATCTGGATCGGCCAGCCGGAGTCCAACGCGGCTTGGGCGCTCCTCGGCGAGGCCCGCGCCGCGCTCCAGGAGGCGCGGGAGCGGCTTGCGCCCCACGAGCGGATCGCCGCTGCGGAGGAGCAGCTCCTCGCCGCCGAGGCCTCCGACTGGTTCTGGTGGTACGACGAGGACTTCGTGACCGAGACGAAGGCGGAGTTCGACCGCCTCTTCCGAACCCGGATCCAGGCCACGTTCCGCGCGCTCGATCGGCCGATCCCCGCCGCCGCGCTCAGCCCGATCGGGGACGGCTCCGCCACGGCGGGCGAGCCCCTCTCGACGCTGCGGGGGCCGAGTGGTTTCATCCATCCAGTCCTCGACGGCGAGGTCTCGAGCTGGAAGGAGTGGCTCGGCGCCGGGATCTTCGAGGCCTCCCAGGCCAGGCAGAGCGCGATGCACCAACGGGCGGGGGTGTTCACGAGCCTGCGCTTCGGCTTCGACCTGGACACGCTCTATCTGCGCGTGGACCCGATGTGGGATGAGAGAGCACATTCAACCATGGACGGGCTCCGCATCGACCTGCAGGTGGACAAACGAGACCTCGACCTCCGATGCCGGCTCACCGAGGGAGCGCTCTTGCCGTATAGTGAGGAGTTGGGACGCCATGTGGGAAAGGGGTTTTTCCACACGGTGGTGGAGTTGGCGGTTCCGTTCGCCGAGCTGGGGCTCGAGCCGGGGCAGCGGATCTCCATGGCGGTGAGGGGGACCCGCGGCGAGGTAGAGGTCGAGCGAATCCCGCTGGAGGGGTGGATCGTGCTGGACGTGCCCGACGAGAGCTTCGAGCTGCGCATGTGGAAGGTCTAGAAGATGTTCGACGACGATCACGAGACGACGGTCATCCGCGTCCCCGGGCAAGCGGAGCAACAGGAGACCGGTGCGGGCGGCGCGGGGTGTCTCGTCGTGATCTACGGCCAGGGCCTGGGGAGGCTGATCCCTCTCGACGGTCACGTGCTCGGCATCGGTCGGGATCCTGCGAACCGCGTGGTGGTCGAGCAGGAGAGCGTCTCGCGCAGGCACTGCGAGATCCGGGTCCGCGACGGCCAGGCCTTCCTGCAGGACCTGGGTTCGACCAACGGCACGTACCTGAACGACTCGGAGATCCACCCTCCCCGGGAGGAGCTCCTCCGCAGCGGCGACCTGCTCAAGGTCGGTGGCACGATCTTCAAGTACCTCGGCGCCGGGAGTGTCGAGGCCTCGTACCACGAGGAGATCTACCGGATGGCCATCGTCGATGGCCTCACCGAGGTGAACAACCGGCGCTATCTCCTCGAGTTCCTCGACCGCGAGATGGCGCGGTGCAACCGGCACGATCGCCCGCTCTCGCTGCTGGTCTTCGATCTGGACCACTTCAAGCAGATCAACGACACCCACGGCCACCTGGCCGGCGACGCCGTGTTGCGGGAGCTCTCGCTCTCCGTGAAGAGGCTCATGCGGAAGGAGGAGCTCCTCGCGCGCTTCGGCGGCGACGAGTTCGTGGTGGTCCTGCCCGAGAGCACCGCCGAGCAGGCCCGCGCCTTCTCGCAACGGCTCCTCACGCTCGTGGGCTCCCTGCGGATCGTCTTCGAGAAGCGGGAGATCCCGGTTTCCATCTCCATCGGCATCGCGTCCATGTCGCCGCGGTTCACGGAGCCGGCGCTCTTCATCGAGGAGGCCGACGCCAACCTCCTCGCGGCGAAGCGCTACGGTCGAGGCCGCGCGATCGGCTGATCGCGGAGCTCGTCGGGGGGAGCCGTGTCCGAGCTGCGCAGGGATCCCATCTCCGGAAGCTGGGTGGTCTTGTCCCGCGAGCGGGGCTTGCGGCCCAGCGACTTCACGCCGCGCTTCTCGAAGACGGAGGCCTCCTTCTGCCCCTTCTGCCCGGGTAGCGAAGACGCGACCCCGCCCGAGCTCCTCGCCCTCCGTGCGCCGGACGCGCCGGCCGACGTCGGTCGCTGGACCGTGCGGGCGTTTCCCAACCGCTTTCCCGCGCTTCGCGTGGAGGGTGAGCTCGAGCGGACCGCAGAGGGGCCCTACGATCGCGTGAGCGGGATCGGCGCCCACGAGGTGATCGTGGAGACGGTGCGCCACGACGAGACGCTGGCCGACCTCGGCCTCCCCGCGCTCGGCGAAGTGCTCTGGGCTTGGCGCGAACGGATCCTCGATCTCGGCCGGGACCTGCGGCTCGCCCACGTCCAGATCTTCAAGAACCACGGGCCCGAGGCGGGCGCCACCATCCTCCACGAGCACAGCCAGGTGATCGCGCTCCCCGTGGTGCCGAGGGACGTGGCGCTCGAGCGCGAGGAGCAGCAGGCCTGGTTCGGCCGCAAGGAGCGCTGCCTCACCTGCGATATCGTCCGCCACGAGCGGAGGGATGGCGAGCGCCTCGTCTTCGAGAACGCCCGCTACGCGGTGCTCTGCCCCTGGGCCCCGCTCAGCCCCTTCGTGCTCTGGATCGTCCCCAAGGGACACTCGTCGCACTTCGAGGCCATCGAGCGCCACGAGCTCGAGTCGTTGGCGGAGGCGCTGCGGCTCGCCCTTCGCAAGCTCGACAAGGCTCTGGAGCGCCCCGCCTACAACTTCGCCCTGCACTCCGGCCCGCTGAGGGGAGCGGCATCGCCGAGCCTCCACTGGCGCCTCGAGGTGGCTCCCACGCTCACGGTGCCCGGCGGCTTCGAGCGCGGCACCGGGAGCTGGCTCAACTCCACGCCTCCCGAGGAGGCCGCCGCCTTCCTGCGCAAGGTTCGGGAATGAGCACGATCGTCTTCGCGTCGGCG
Source organism: Vulgatibacter incomptus (assembly GCF_001263175.1). Classification (GTDB taxonomy): domain Bacteria; phylum Myxococcota; class Myxococcia; order Myxococcales; family Vulgatibacteraceae; genus Vulgatibacter; species Vulgatibacter incomptus. Next base: position 27,325 of record NZ_CP012332.1, read on the forward strand.
GAAGTCGCCCCGTACTCCAAGACCGGCGGTCTCGGCGACGTGGCCGGCGCCTTGCCACGGGCCCTCGTCAAGAGGGGCCACGAGCTCCTGGTCGTGACGCCGCTCTACGGCAGCGTCGATCGGGAGCGGCACGCCCTGCGGCTCCTCGACGAGCGGATCCCCGACGCCCGCCTCTACGAGGCGACGCTGGACGGGGTGCGCACGATCTTCTTGGAGAACGAGGCGCTCTACGGGCGGACCGGCGTGTACGGTGAGGGAGGCGAGGGCTATCCCGACAACGCCCAGCGCTTCGGCTTCTTCTCGCGAGCGATCCTGCCCGTGGCCGACGCGCTCCTCCCGGCGCCCCCGGACGTCGTGCACCTCAACGACTGGCAGACGGGGCTCGCCGCCCTGGACCTGGCGCGCCGCCGGGGCTCCAGGGCTGGCCTCACCAGGAGCGTCTTCACGATTCACAACCTCGGCTACCAGGGCGTCTTCCCAAAGGATGTGGTGGAGGAGCTGGGGATCGGCTGGGACGCGTTCACGCCGGAGGGACTCGAGTTCTACGACCAGGTCAACTTCCTCAAGGCGGGCCTGGTCTTCTCCGACCTCGTCACCACCGTCTCGCCCACCTACGCCCGGGAGATCCAGGAGCCGGAGGAGGGCTTCGGCCTCGACGGCGTCCTGCGGAGCCTCGATGGCCGACTCACGGGGATCCTGAACGGCATCGACACCCGGGAGTGGGATCCCGCCAGGGATCCACACCTGGCCGCGCGGTTCTCGGACGCCGATCTCTCGGGGAAGGCCGCCTGCCGTGCGGCGCTCTGCCGCGAGCTCTCGATCGACGAGGCGGGCGCGATGGTGATCGGGATCGTCTCCCGCTTCGCCGCCCAGAAGGGCTTCGACGTCGTCCTCGAGGCCCTGCCCGACCTCTTGGAGCGCGACGTCCGCCTCGCCATCCTGGGGAGTGGCGAGCACCGCTACGAGCACTGGCTCCAGAGGGCCGCCCTGGAGTACCCCGGGCGAATCGGCGTGAAGGTGGGCTTCCACGAGGGGCTCGCTCACCGGATCTACGCGGGCAGCGACGCCTTCCTGATGCCCTCGCTCTACGAGCCCTGCGGGCTCAGCCAGCTCTACGCCCTGCGCTACGGGAGCGTCCCCATCGTCCGCGCCACCGGCGGCCTCGCCGACACCGTGGAGGAAGCGAGGGACGGCGGCGGCACGGGCTTCCTCTTCGACTCCTTCACCGCCGAGGCGCTCGTCGGCGCCGTCGACCGCGCGCTGTCCGCTTTTCGCTCGCCCGAGCGTTGGTACGGTGTGGTGCAGCGGGGCCGGTCGAAGGACTTCTCCTGGGACGCTTCCGCGCGTGCCTACGAGGAGGCCTACCGCTCCATTCGTTGACGATTTCAGGCGCTGTTGCGCTTGGCGGAGACGGCGGCCTGGACCAGCACCCGGAGCACGCGGGTGGCGTTGCGGTCGGCCACGGTGAAGGCGAGGCCATGGCTCTCGAGGGTGGCGCCGACCTCCGGGATCTCGCCGGCGAGGCCGTTGAGGAAGCCCGCCAGCGTGCCGAACTCGCCGTGCTCCGGGAGGGCGGTCCCGAAGTGCTCGTTGAAGGCGACCACCGGGATCCCGGCGTCCACGAGGTGGCCGCCGTCGGCCTCCACGACCTCGGTCCCGCTCGGCACGTCGCGGATGCCTCCGACCAGCTCCTCGAGGATGTCCTCGAGGGTGACGATGCCCATGAAGCCGCCGTGCTCGTCGGCCACCATCGCCAGGTGGATGCGGTCCCGCTGCATCTGCCGGAGCAGACGGCCGATCCGCATCGCCCAGGGGACGAAGACCGGAGGGCGGATCGCATCGGCGAGCTGGATCAACTCGGGGTGGGCGAGGAGGGGGACGATGTCCCGCGTGTGGAGCACGCCGACGATCCGATCGATCCGGCCGTCGTAGATCGGAAGGCGGGAGTGCCCTTGCTCCGCCACGAGCCGCACCAGGGCCTCGGGGGCGATCCCCAGCGGGGCCGCGACGACCTCTGTGCGCGGCACCATCACATCCCGTACGGTGCGGCTCGGGAACTCGAAGAGGGAGTGGACGAGCTCCGGCGCCGGGCCATCCCGGTGCGACTCGGAGAGCAGGATCCGCTCGATGTCCTCGAGGGCGGGATCGGCGCCCTTGAACGTGGCTCGGACGCCGAGGGGGGAGAGGAGGCGGTCGAGGACGGCTTGAGCGGCCCTGGCCGGCGGCGCCACCACGAGGGAGGCGAGCCGGAGCGGCGGCGCCGAGCGGAGGGCCCAGGCCTCCGGCGCCGCGATCGCGAGGGAGCGGGCGACGGTGTCCGCCAGGACGCAGAGGAGGGCGGCGGCCAGCCCACCCACCGCTGCGGAGAGCACCGCCGATTCCGCGCCGAGCCAACTGGCGCAGGCGATGCCGGCAAGGCCCGCGCCGAGGGCGAGGGCGGAGATGGAGCCGACCCGCGTGGTCGCGAAGCTGCTCTCGACGTCGCGCTTTAGGGCGAGGAGGGATCGGGCGGCGAGGCTCCCGCGCGCGGCGTGCAGCTCGTCCGCCCGCTCGGGAGAGACGGCCACGAGGGCGGTCTCCGCCGCGACGAAGAAGAAGCGGGCGACGATGGCCGCGAGAGCCAGCGCCGGGAAGGGGGCTTGGAGGGTCATCCCGTCCGCCGAGCATAGCCCGAAATCGGCGGAGGACGTGAGGTGGGCCCGGTCCAAAAGAAGAAGGGGCGGCCCGATTGGACCGCCCCTTCGACGTTCAGCTCGTGAATCTCTCACGAGCTTTCATGGTGCGACCGACCTCAGGGGAGGGCGGGCACGTCGATCACGACGAGGTCGTCGATGTAGGCGCCCTCGAAGTTCACGCCGCCGTCCGACCGGAAGTCGAAGCGGAGCTGGACGATCTGACCGGCGTACTCGGTGAGATCCGCCTGCACCAGACGCCAGCCGGAGCCGATGTGATCGCCGCCCCAGGCGGGCTGGCCGTCGAGATGCACGTCCGGCCCGGGCGAGACGGACGTGACCGCGGTGAAAGTCTCGCCGCCGTCCGTGCTGACCTTGAGGTTGGTGCCGTCCCAGCTCCCGCCTTCGGTCATGACCCACAACCGGAAGAGCGCGGCCGGATGCGCGGAGCCCGTCAGGTCGATCTCCGGGGAGGTCGCGGTGGACATGCCCCAGCTCATGCTGTCGCTGTAGTTGCCGCCAAGGCGGGTCGCGATGCACTGCTGGCCTTCGTACGCGGCGCCTGGGCCATTGGTGGGCACGCCACACTCCCAGTCGCCGGTGAGCGTCCATCCGTTCGGGCAGGACTCGAAGCTCTCCTGGAGGTGCACGGTGGTGTCGAACACCGTGAAGCCCAGGGTGCGCTCGTCCTCCAAGAGCGGGTTGGACGGATCCTCCACGCGCACGGTGACGCTCACCGGGCCGGCGTCGGCCGGGAAGGCCGTGCCGCTGAGGACGCCCGTCTCCGGATCGATGGAGAGCCAGCCGTAGTTCTCACCGCCGGTGATGCTCCAGGAGACCTGCTCGGGGCCGCCGGACTTCTGGAGCCGGGCGACGTAGGGAACGCCCACGATGGCCGGCGCGACGTCGCTCTCCGCGATGGCAGGCATGACGTTCGACGCCTCGCGGATGGCGATGCCGTCGATGTACACGCCCGCATGGGCGGCGAATCGGCCGCTCTCGAAGGGGAAGCGGAGCACGATCGAATCGCCCGCGTAGGCGGAGAGATCGACGGTGTACTGCCGCCAGCCGAGCTGCGAGAGGTCGCCGCCCCACGAGCCTTCCACGTAGGGGGGCGAGACGTCATCGAGGAACGTGAACAAGGTCTCCGAGGTCCTCCGGGCCCGGACGTCGAACCAGTCGTGGCGGTTGCTGTAGGTCTGGACCCACGCCCAGAAGGTGAGCACGGGGCTCGTGCCCTCCGGCAGGAGGATCGGCGGGGACTCCGCGTAGTCCGACGCAGCGTCGAGGGCCTGGGTGTAATTGCCGTCGAGCTTCGTCGCGAGGCAGTTCCCACCCGAGCGGCAGGACGCGGGGCCGACGTTGGACGGCACGCCGCACTCCCAGTCGCCGGTGAGCGTCCAGCCCGCGGGGCAGTTGCTGAAGTCCTCGACGAAGAAGACGCCGGGCTCCAGCGCGCGGACCAAGAAGCTCGCGGTCGTCTCGGCGGAGTTCGAGGGGAGGGTGGTCTCCTGGACGCGCACCGTGACCGTCACCTCGCCCGCTGCTGTCGGCGTTCCGCCGAGGGTTCCGGTCGCAGGGTCGATCGAGAGCCAGCTCGGGTGATTCCCGACGAGGCTCCAGACCGGGGTCGTGCTGCCGCCGGACTTCCGGAACGTGGCCTGGTAGGGCTGCCCGACGACGCCGGACGGCAGGGTCGCCGCCGCGATCGAGATCGGGTCGTAGGCCGCGTCGATCACCTTCAGGTCGTCGATGAAGACGCCAGCCCTCGTCCCGCTGGAGTCGGTGCGCCACGCGAAGCGGACGTAGACCGGGCCTCCCGCGTAACGGGAGAGGTCGACCGAGTACTCCTTCCAGCCCTCCGCCGAGTGGTCACCGCCCCAGCCCGGCTGGCTGTCGGCGACGTCGTCGTAGGCGGGCCTCTCGTCCGTGGCGAGCGTCCAGTTCGTGCCGTCGGCGCTGAGCTTGACGTTGAACGCGTCGTAGCGCGGGCCTTCCGTGTGGACCCAGGCCCAGAAGGAGAGCCGGGCCGAGGTGACGCTCGACAGGTCGATCGGCCGTGCGTCGGCGGTGGCCGAAGCCCACGCCTGGCTGTTGCTGTACTCGCTCGCGAGCTTGGTGGCGAGGCAGCTCTGGCCGGAGTGGCAAGAGCTGGGCCCGACGATGGAGGGCGTCCCGCATTCCCAGTCGCCGTGGAGGGTCCAGCCGCCGCACCCTTCGAGGTCATCCACGTGCACGGTGCCGACCGGCAGCACGTCGACGACGAGGGTGAACGTCTTGGTGGCGAAGTTGTCGGGCCGCGACGGCTCCTCGACCCGCACCGTGAACGTCACCGTCCCGACGCTGGCTGCGTCGGGCGTGCCGCGGAGCGCGCCGGTCGCCGGATCGAGCTGGAGCCAGGTCGGGTGAGCGCCCTCGAAGCTCCACGAAGACGCCGGGCTGCCGAACTGCTTGGTGAGCTGGCGCTGGAACGGCCGATCGACGAAGGCCGAGCCGAGGTTGGGGCTGGTGGAGATCCCCACCGGATCGGCGTCCGCCTCCGAGATGCTGAGGTCGTCGATGTAGATGCCGGGGTGCTGACCCGACCCGTCCGAACGGAACGCGAAGCGGATCCACACCGGCCCGCCGGCGTGGCGGGACAGATCGACCTCGAAGCGCCGCCAGCCCTGGGCCGCGAACTGCCCGTACCAGGCGCTCTCGTTTGCGGCGGTCCCGTTGTAGGCGGGGGTCACGTCCGTCGCGATCGCGAAGTTGGTCCCGTCGCCGCTGGTCTTCACGTTGAACGCGTCGTACGCGCCGGACTCGGTCTGGATCCAGGCCCAGAAGAAGAGCTTGGGAGCCACCGCGCCCGAGAGGCTGATCGGCGAGAGGTCCGCCGTCGTCGTCTCATACGCCTGGTTGTTGTTGTAGACGTCGTCGAGTCGGGTCGCGAGGCAGCTCGTTCCCGAGTGGCAGGTGGCGGGGCCGACGTTGGTCGGGGTGCCGCACTGCCAGTCCCCGCGGAGCGCCAGGCCCGCGCAGTTCTCGAGGTCGTTGGTCATGTAGACACCGGGCGTGCCCTCGACCACCGCGAAGGTGAGCGTCTTCTCGGCCTGGTTCGACGGCGCGAGGGGCTCCACTGCGCGCACGGTCACGGAGACAGCGCCGAGGTTGCCGGCGCCGGGCGTTCCCGAGAGGTTGCCCGTGGCCGGATCGATGGTGAGCCAGCCCGCGTTCGTCCCGCCCACGATGCTCCAGACGGTCTGGAGCGAGCCGCCCGTCTTCCGGACCGGACCGAGGAAGGGAAGCCCGGTGTTGGCGTCGGGGAGGACGGAGGTCGTGATGACGAGCGGATTCACGGCGCTCTCGATGATGCGGAGGTCGTCGATGAAGACGCCGTTCATCTCGCCGGAGCTGTCCGAGCGGAAGGCGAAGCGGAGCTGGATCTGCTCGCCGGCGTACGCCGAGAGGTCGACCGAGTACCGCTGCCATCCGGCAGCCGTCTTGTCGCCGGACCACGCCGGCTCGTTGGCCTGGGTCCCGTCATACGCGGGGCTCACCGACATGAGCTGGGTGAAGCTCATGCCGTCGGTGCTCACCTTGAGGTTGAAGGCGTCCGGGTTCTCCGTCTTGCGCCAGACGTAGAACTGGAGGAGCGGGCTCTCGGCCTGCGACAGGTCGATGAACGGCGAGTCGGCCGTGGCGGACACGTACGCCTGGTCGGGGCTGTATGCGCCCTCGAGCTTCGTCGCGAGGACGGACGACCCCGAGTACGGGCCGTATTCGGGTCCGAAGGCGCCAGGGGTGCCGCACTCCCAGTCTCCTCTCAGAGTCCAATCGCAGCTCTCGAAATCATCCGCCCAGAGGAGGAGCGAGCCGTAGTCCCGAACGTCGATCGTGAAGGTCTTCTCCGCGACGTTCGCGGGATACCAGGCGTTCCGGACGCGGACGGTGACCGTGGTCTGGCCGGCGTCGACCGGCGTCCCGAAGAGGAACCCCGAGGTGGGATCGATCGAGAGCCACTCGTGGCGGTTTCCGCCCACGATGGCCCACTCCGAGTTCGAGGCGCCGAGCGACCAGACCCGAGCTGCAAAGCCCTGGCCGACGATCGCGGACGGGAGCTCGGTGCGGAGGACCAGGTTCGGCGACCCGTAGGCCTCGGACACCTGGACGTCGTCGATGAAGACGCCGTCGTACTGGAGGCTGCCGTCGCTGCGGAAGCCGAACTGGATCTCGATCTCGGAGCCCGCGTACTCCGAGAGATCGACCCGGTACGGCTGCCAGCCGCGGGCGGCGTAGCGGCCGCCCCAGGCGGGCTGGCCCGTGATCTCGGAACGGTAGCCGGGGATCTCCGGATGGAGGACGGTGAAGTCGGTCTCGCCCACCCGGCGCGCCTTCACGTTGAAGCCGTCGTAGAGGTTGTTGTCACCTTCCGTGTCCACCCACGCCCAGAAGGAGAGGCGCGGATCGCTCGCCCGGCTCAGGTCGATGACCGGCGAGGTGGCGGTGGTGGTGTCGAAGCTCTGATCCGGGGAGTATTGCGCCGCGAGCTGGGTCGCGAAGCAGCCGGTGCCGCCGTGGCACGCAGGGCCCACGTTGGCGGGCGTGCCGCACTGCCAGTCGCGGGTGAAGGTCCAGCCGGAGGCCGCGCAGTCCTCGAAGTTCTCCGAGTAATGGAGCGCGTTGGCCGTGCAGGTCGCCTCGTCGTAGGTGCCGCTGCAGCTGCCCGCGACGCAGGCGTCGCCGGTGGTGCAGGGATTGCCGGAGTTGCAGGCCGAGCCGTCGGGACGGGCATCGGACTCGCAGGCGCCAGCGGCGTTGCAGGTCGCGACCTCGCACTGGCCGAGGTTGGGAAGATTGCAGGAGGTGCCCGCGGCGACCGGATGTGCCTCGCAGGTGCCGGTTGCGTTGCAGGTCGCGAACTCGCACTGGCCGAGGCCGAAGAGGGAGCAGGAGGTGCCGGCGTCGACCGGCTCCGCCTCGCAGGATCCGTCGGCGGGGTTGCAGACGCCCACGGTGCACGCGCCGTTCAGGCCCGCGCAGCTCTTCGGCGCGCCGACGCACTCTCCGGCGTGGCAGCTCCCGACCTCACAGAGGTCGCCAGAGTCGCAGCTTCCGCCTTCGTTGCCGGCGACGAAGTCGCAGGTCTGGCTGTCCTCGTCGCAGGCCACGGCCTGGCACGAGGCGGGCTCGAGGCCGCAATCGTTCGGCGTCGTGCCGACGCAGACGCCCTCGCCGTCGCAGACGTCGTTCAGGGTGCAGAAGAGGCCGTCGTCGCAGGCCGTTCCGGCCTCGAGGGGCACCTGGACGCAGACGCCCACGGGGCCTTCGTACCTGCCGTCGTTGCAGACCGCGGTGACGCACTGATCCGCGGCGAGGGGCGCGCACTCCTCGTCGGTGACGCACGCGGGCTCCTCGCTGCCGCCGGTGCCTCCGGTGCCTTCGCCGCCGGACCCGCCGGTGCCTTCACCGCCTGAGCCGCCGGTGGCCTCGCCGCCGGTGCCGCCGGTGGCCTCGCCGCCGGTGCCTCCGGTGCCTTCGCCGCCGGTGCCGCCGGTGCCTTCGCCGCCGCTACCGCCGGTGCCGACCGTTCCGCCGGTTCCGCCAGGAGAATCGTTGCCGCCGCCGCCACCACAGGCAGCGACAGAGAAAGAGAGGAGAACGGGAAGGCAGAGCCTTCTCAATACGCCAAACGCCACTACCGAATCGGAGGTACGACTCATGATGCCCTCTGCTTTGCTGCTATGGGAGGGCTGGGATGCTAGGCGATTTCCTTGCTGGTGCAAATAGATGGGAACAAAGTTTCAGTCATCGGCGATCATCCCGTCGAAGTCGCCAGGCGAGGTCCGGCCCGATGGCCCTTCGCAGACGGCGATCAAAGTGCTATAGGCCGCGCCACCAACGCCCTTGGCCGCTCCCGCGGCGGGGGCCCTCTCGGCGGATGGCGCCGCCAGGAGCAGCACGATGCAGGCCCGCGTCTACGTCACGCTCAAGCGTGGGGTCCTCGATCCCCAGGGAAAGGCCGTCGCCCTCTCCCTCTCCTCCATGGGCTTCGAAGAGGTCGAGGACGTTCGCCTCGGCAAGTTCATCGAGGTGAAGCTCGCCGACGGCTCCTCCCCGGAGAAGGCCAAGGAGCGCCTCACCGAGATGTGCCAGCGCCTCCTCGCGAACACCGTGATCGAGGACTACCGCATCGAGATCGTCGGCGCCTGATCAGGCGGCCGCAACCGTTCACGGATCGGGCGCCTTTGTCGGCGACCGTCCTTCGAGGAGGCATTTCGTGCGCTTCGGCATCGTCGTCTTCCCCGGCGCCAACTGTGATCACGACGCGTATCACGTGGCCAAGCACGTGCTCGGCCAGGACGCGCGCTTCGTGTGGCACAAGGATCGGGACCTCTCCGGCCTCGACTGCGTGGTCCTGCCCGGCGGCTTCTCCTACGGCGACTACCTCCGCTGCGGCGCGATCGCGCGGTTCTCGCCGGTGATGGAGGAGGTCGTCTCCTTCGCCGCCAAGGGCGGGAAGGTGATCGGCATCTGCAACGGCTTCCAGATCGCCCTCGAGGCGGGGCTCCTCCCCGGCGCCATGCTCCGGAACCGCTCCCTCAAGTTCGTCTGCAAGGACGTCCACCTCCGGGTGGAGAACGGGAACACGCCGTTCACGAAGGGGATCGCGGAGGGCACCGTCCTTCGGATGCCGATCGCGCACGCGGAAGGGAACTACTTCCTCCCCGACGACGAGCTCGCCCGCCTCGAAGGCGAGGGTCGGGTGGCGTTCCGCTACGTGGACGCGGCGGGGCAGGTCACCGACGCGGCCAACCCGAACGGCTCCCGGAACAACATCGCTGGGATCCTGAACGCCAAGGGGAACGTGCTCGGCATGATGCCCCACCCCGAGCGGCTCGCGGAGAGCGTGCTCGGCGGCGAGGACGGCCTTCGGATCTTCGAGGCGCTCCTCGGGAGCTGATCGAATTGGAACTCGGCTTCGCCCCCGGACGGGACGCGAAGCCACGGCGCCTCCGCCCGCGTGAGCGCCGGCAGGAAAGGGTAGCGATGAGCACCGAGATCACGCCCGAGATCGTGGCGACCCATGGGCTGAAGCCCGACGAGTACGAGCGGATCCAGGCCGCGATGAAGCGCGAGCCGAACCTCCTCGAGCTCGGGATCTTCAGCGTGATGTGGAGCGAGCACTGCTCCTACAAGTCGTCGCGCAAGCACCTCAGGGGCTTCCCCACCTCGGGCCCGCGGGTGCTCCAGGGCCCCGGCGAGAACGCCGGCGTCGTCGACATCGGCGACGGGCTGGCGGTGGCCTTCAAGATGGAGAGCCACAACCACCCCTCGTACATCGAGCCCTACCAGGGCGCGGCCACGGGCGTGGGCGGCATCCTCCGCGACGTCTTCACCATGGGCGCGCGGCCCATCGCCTCGCTGAACTCCCTGCGCTTCGGCGATCCCTCGCACCCCAAGACCGCCTGGCTCCTCGAGGGCGTCACCGCCGGCATCGCGGGCTACGGCAACGCCATCGGCGTGCCCACCGTGGGCGGCGAGATCGCCTTCGACGCGAGCTACAACGGCAACTGCCTGGTGAATGCCTTCACCCTGGGCGTGCTGCCCGCCGACAAGATCTTCCGCGGCAACGCCTCTGGTGTCGGCAACCCGGTGATCTACGTCGGCGCCAAGACCGGCCGCGACGGCATCCACGGCGCCACCATGGCCTCCGCCGAGTTCGACGAGAGCTCCGAGGAGAAGCGCCCGACGGTGCAGGTCGGCGATCCCTTCGTGGAGAAGCTCCTCCTCGAGGCCTGCCTCGAGCTGATGCAGACCGACGCCATCGTCGGCATCCAGGACATGGGCGCCGCTGGCCTCACCTCCTCCTCCGTGGAGATGGCGGGCCGCGCCGGCAACGGCCTCGACATGCACCTCGACCGCGTCCCGATGCGGGAGGAGGGAATGACGCCCTACGAGATCATGCTCTCGGAGTCCCAGGAGCGGATGCTCATCGTGGCCAAGGTAGGCCGCGAGAAGGACGTGGTCGCCATCTTCGAGAAGTGGGACCTCGACGTCGCAGTGGTCGGCTCCGTCTCCGACACCGGCACCCTGCGGCTCTTCTGGCACGGCCAGCTCGCCGCCGAGCTCCCCATCGATCCCCTCACCGAGGGCGCGCCCGTCTACGACCGTCCGCGGCAGCGGCCCGCCGACCTCGACGCGCTCCAGGCCTTCGACCCCGCCACGCTCCCCGCGCCGGCGGACCTGGGCTCCACGCTGCTGCAGCTCGTGGCTCGTCCCACCATCGCCAGCAAGGAGTGGGTCTACCGCCAGTACGACCACATGGTCCGCCTCGGCACCGTGGTACGGCCCGGCGGCGACGCCGCGGTGGTCCGCGTCGAGGGCAAGAAGGGCGTGGCCCTCTCCGCCGACTGCCCGTCGCGGATGGTCTACCTCGACCCCTACATGGGCGGCATGCTCACCGTGGCCGAGGCCTCCCGCAACGTGAGCGTGGTGGGCGGCGAGCCCATCGGCCTCACCGACTGCCTCAACTTTGGCAACCCCGAGAAGCCCGAGATCATGTGGCAGTTCGCCGAGGCCGTCCGCGGCATCGCCGACGCCTGCCGCGCCCTCGACGTGCCCGTGGTCTCCGGAAACGTCTCGCTCTACAACGAGACCGACGGCAAGGGCATCTTCCCCACGCCCACCTGCGCGGTGGTCGGCCTCGTGCCGGACATCGAGCGCACCTCCACCACCTGGTGGAAGGAAGCGGGCCACGAGATCGCGCTGCTGGGCACGTGCACCGGCGAGGCCGGGGGCTCCGAGTACCTGGTGGCCTGCTTCGACAAGACCGCGGGCCTCCCGCCGCGTCTCGACCTCTCCCGCGAGAAAGCCGTGCAGGACGCGGTGCGGGACATGGTCCGGGCCGGCCTCCTCGCCTCCGCCCACGACTGCGCCGACGGCGGCATCGCCGTGGCCCTGGCCGAGAGCTGCGTCATGGGCAAGCCCGAGGGCGGCCTCGGCGCCAAGGTTAAGGTCCCGGGCACCGCCCGCGCCGACCTCCTCCTCTTCGCCGAGGATCCGAGCCGCGTGCTGGTCTCCTACGATCCCGCCAAGCGCGCGGAGGTCGAGGCTATGGCCGCCAAGACCGGCGCCCCCTTCGCGGTGCTCGGCACGGTGGGTGGCGACTCCCTCGAGATCGAGGGCGCGCTGAAGGTCCCGGTGAAGGCCCTCGCCCGTGGCTGGCGCACCGGCCTCACCCGGGTGCTCGGCCTCGCCGACTCGCACTACCCGGACGAGGTCGCCAGCACGGCAGCGCCCGTCTGAGAGCTCGCGCGAAGCGCGGCTGAAAAAAGACGGTCCCGCTACTGCGGGGCCGTTTTTTTTTCACGCTCGCGAGAACGTTCTGCCGGGGTCCGAGCCGCGGCCTAGACGTTGTGTCGATGCGGAGACCAGCTCGTACCCGTTACCCGTGGCCGTTTCATTTCTTATTCCAGCGCGGTGAAAAGTGAACGGGACTCATCGCCCAGTGGGCGCAAGCCGGATTGAGGCCCACCCGTCTCAAACCGGCTCATACGGGTCGACATGAAAAGCGGGGCCGCACGCCTTAGAGAGGCAAGCGGCCCCGCTGGCTAGGGCCGAGGACTCCGGAGTGCACTCGAGGTGATTTCGGGCGATACGGTTCGCTTCACTAGCGGCCGCTTTGAGTGCGTGGCCGTCTACTAGATAGCTCAGCGCCTGGCTCAGAGAACCCGGGCCATGTCGCATGGCAATTCCCTCGAGGCCTGCTGCAGTCAAGAGGAGATTGCGCAGTGAAAGGAGGTAGCCCATGGTTTATGATTCGATGTCGATCTTTGTTGGTTTTTCGAGGGCGCGGCCTAGCGCGGGAATAGGATTGCAGGCCTGCGTCGCGATCGTGAGAGCGCGGCTGCGACGATCGGAATCAGGCCCAGCAATCCGACCGAGTCGTCGGACGTAGAACAACCTGCGCCGTCGTGGCAGTCGAAGATGAGGCCCGCGTCGCGCGCTGCCGAGAAGCAGTCGGTGGCCATGCTGATTGCAGCGGCCTGCTCGAGCGGAACCGTCTCGAACATGACCGGGCAGACGACCTGATCGCTCTCGATGTTGAATACTGTTGGCAGCGTCCCTTGCGTCTGTGGCGGGGGCATAAGGACGAAGACCGGGATTCCGGTGGCCAACGCGAAGTGGAGATTGTCGTGGTACCGCGGGATTTCGATCTGGTCTCCAGGCCCTAGCGAGGAATCCTCCCCAAAGACCCGCTCGATGCGGATCACGAGGCTCCCCGGACCAGGCAGGTCGAGGATCGTTCCCTCGAGCGCGACTGCCGTTCCATCTTGTGGACAGAATTCCATGCCGCAGGGGTCGGCGCATTTTGCCGATGCAGGCTTCACGAATGTCAGTATGGCGACGAGCCCCAACATTACCGCAGCTCGCATAGCAAGAGGCATGTCTTCTCCATTTTCGTACGTGTGTGCTTCTTGATGGGTGCTGGATTTCTGACGGCGGATGTTGGATGAGTGGCGACTGTGGGTCAACGAGTGGGAATGGCCGAGCGCGGTTTTGTGCAGTGGTTTTGGAGCTCCTTTGGAGCGGAGTCGTTGGGGTCGTTCGGCGAGCGAAGGCGGCTCGGCTTGGTCGCCGGATTCCATGTTGGGAGGAGGTTGGGACGTGGGGGGCTCGGCTCCGTCACCGACACGGGCACCCTGCGGCTCTTCTGGCACGGCCAGCTCGCCGGCGAGCTCCCCGTCGATCCCCTCACCGAGGGCGCTCCCGTCTACGACCGGCACCGTCAGCGGCCCGCCGACCTCGACGCGCTCCAGGCCTTCGATCCCGCCACGCTCCCCGCGCCGGCGGACCTGGGCTCCACGCTGCTCCAGCTCGTGGCCCGGCCGACCATCGCCAGCAACGAATGGGTCTACCGCCAGTATGACCAAATGGCCCGGCTCGGCACGGTGGTCCGGCCCGGCGGCGACGCCGCGGTGGTCCGCGTCGAGGGCAAGAAGGGCGGGCCCTCCCCGCCGACTGCCCGTCGCGGATGGTCTACCTCGACCCTACAAGGGGCGGCGATCGAGGGCGCGCTGAAGGTCCCGGTGCAGGCCCTCGCCCGTGTCTGGCGCACCGGCCTCATCCGGGTGCTCGGCCTCGCCGACTCGGACTACCCGGATGAGGTCGCCAGCACCGCCGCGCCCGTCTGAGAGCTCTTGAACGGCGCGCGGAGCGCCGCTGAAGAAAACGGTCCCGCGACTGCGGGACCGTCTTTTCACCCTCTCTGACGGGATCGGCGGCGAGCGGCTACCTCCGGCAGTCCTCGTCGAGGTCGAGGGAGTCGAAGGTGCAGCCGTGGTAGCCGTCGCCGTAGACGACCTCGTAGGAGGTCTCGCCGCAGTTGATTCGAACGTCGTCGCCGAACACGACGCCGACAAGCTCGCGGGTGTCGCGGTCGTAGGTGCAGCCTCGGGACGGTGTGCACGAGTTCTGGACGACGAGCCATTTCCCGCAGGTTCCGGCGCACAGGTTCGTCCCGCAACGAAGATTCCGGTCGGCCAGCGCCTCGTCGTAGGACGACGGGCAGCCGCGATTCTCGAACGAGCGAGTGGACCGGCAGATCCCCTGGTCGTCCAGGGCGTCCTCCGTGGAGACCGCTCCACCGGATCCTCCGCCACCCCCCGAATCGACCGAGCCTCCCGAGCCTCCGGTACCGCTCCCGCCCGCCGGCGGCTCGGTGCTACAGGAGAAGAACAACAGCGCGGCGAAGCAAGAACGCAGGAAAGTTCCGGACATGGTTGCTCCTCACGTATGAAGCCCGTCGGCGCAGGGGGATTTCGGAGAATGCTATCTGCGAAACGCCGAGATGTCATTCCAGCGGCTCGGCGAGCCCAGGAACGAGACGGCCCCACCGACGTCGCATGCCGGCATCTCTAGAGAACGCTTTGTCCACCGAGTTTTCGTGGTTCATTGCAATGCATTGAAATCACGAGTGGTTTTATCGTGCTGACGTGCCCTTGCGCGATAGTTTGAGTCGAAGTCTTTGCAATACCAATCAAATCTCCTATCCTCCCGCCGCGCGAAGCCGCTCCTGCGATCGGCTTCATCGATTGGCGAGAGGATTTCGAAAAATGAGATTTTTTGGATCGGCTTGGTTGCCGAGCACTGCACGGTCGTGGACGCTGGGCGCCCTGATCGCGTTTTCGCTCGGCGCCTGCGGCGGCAAGACGTCGCCCGGTAACGAGGGCGGCACCGGCGGCGAGGCCACTGGCGGCACCGGCGGCGAGGCGACGGGCGGCAGCGGTGGCGAGGCTGCTGGCGGCACCGGCGGCGAGGCCACTGGCGGCAGCGGCGGCGAGGCGACCGGCGGCACCGGCGGCGAGGCGACCGGCGGCAGCGGGGGCGAGGCGACCGGCGGCAGCGGTGGCGAGGGAACTGGCGGCGCAGGCGGGGAGGGCGCCGGCGGAAGCGGCGGTGACGACGGCGAGGGGCCCGGCGGCTCCGGCGGCGGCGATCCCTGGCAGTGCCATGAGGACGCCGACTGCGCCGACTTCGCGCTCGAGCAGTGCGTGGTCGCCGTGTGCAACGACGGCCGGTACGAGGGCGAGGTAGGCTCCTGCGTCCTGCTCCAGGCCGAGGCCGGCACGCCCTGCGACGACGGTCTCTTCTGCACCGTCGGCGACGTCTGCGACGAGGCGGGCGCCTGCGTCGGTACCGCTCCGAACGACTGCGGCCTCGAGGGCAACGCCTGCGCCGATGTCGTCTGCGACGAGCTGACGGCGACGTGCAACCTGATCCCGGTCGCCGACGGCACGAGCTGCCAGGGCGAGGACGGCGATCTCTGCGAGGTCGCCGCATGCCAGGCGGGCCAGTGCGTCAACGCGCCGAAGGATTGCTCGGCGGCAGGCTCGTCCTGCGTGGTCGGCGTCTGCAACCCGATCGACGGCGCCTGCGAGGCCGAGCCCCTCGACGCCGGCAGCTCCTGTGCGCTGGCCGGACTCTCCCAGTGCGAGGTCGCTGCGTGCGACGGCGCCGGCGCCTGCCTGGCGCAGCCGCTGGCCGCAGGTTCGTTCTGCTCGCTCGCGGGCCTCGGCCAGTGCCAGACCGCCGCCTGCGACGGCGCCGGCGCGTGTGAGCCCGCCGACCTGCCCGACGGCAGCTCCTGCGACGACGGAAATGACTGCACCGTCGCGGACGCCTGCTCGGCCGGCTCGTGCACCGGTACCTTCGACGAGGCGACTTGCGTCGCCGCGGCGACGATCTACAGCGAGGACTTCGAGTCCTGCGACGCCTCCGGTTGGACCTTCGCCGGCGCATGGGAGTGCGGCACGCCCAACTCGGGCCCGAACGGAGCGCGCTCGGGCACCGGCGTCTTCGCGACCAAGCTGAACGGCAATTACCCGGACAACGCCACCTTCGCCGACAACACGGCCACCTCGCCCGTCATCGACCTCGGCAAGGCGTCCGATCCGATCCTCTCCTTCTGGGCGTGGGTCCACACGGAGGGCGCGAGCACGCTCTACGACGGCTTCAACGTCAAGATCCGCCGCGCCGGTGAGGACGACTTCGTCCTCGCGGCGGCGAAGGCTCCTCCCTACCGGGCGGTGATCTCCGGCACCGGCGAGTGGGCCTGGGGCGGCCTGCTGTCCGCTGAGGGCTGGAAGCGCTACACGTTGGATCTCTCCCCGTACGCCGGCGATCAGGTCGAGCTCCGCTTCGCCTTCCGCAGCGACGGCTCCACCAACTACGCCGGCGTCTACGTCGACGACATCGAGGTCGCCGAGCGATTCGTCGAGCCGGTCGCGATCGTGCGCAAGAGCCTCCCCGTCGCCATCGTCGGCCATCCCTTCGCCGCGAGGATCAGCGCCGAAGCGAGCTCGACCGCGACCTGGAGCATCGTCGACGGAGCGAACGCCGGCTGGCTCGGCATCGATCCGGCGACCGGAATGCTGAGCGGGGTCCCGGCCGCCGAGGACGCGGGAACGGCCTCCATCACGGTGCGTGTGCAGGAGTCAAACCACCCGTCGAACTTCGCGGAGAAGACCTTCTCCATCGTCATCCGCGACTACGGCGCCTACCTGAACTACTTCTCCGACCTCGAGCCCGACTGCGAGGGGTGGACCCTCCGCGGCGACTGGGAGTGCGGGACGCCCACCTCCGGTCCCGGCGAGGCATGGTCGGGTACGGCGAGCCTCGCGACCCGCCTGCACACGGACTACAACCCGAACCAGCGCTGGGACACGGCCACCGCCGACTCGCCCGAGATCGATCTGACCGCCGCCCTCCACCCGCGCCTCATCTTCCGCGCGTGGGTCCACACCGAAGGCACGGCGGACGGCTTCCACGTCGAGGCGAGCAAGGACGGAACCACGTTCGCGCTGCTCACCGACGTCGACCCGCCCTACCTGAACACCAACAACTACGGCCCGGGTTGGGCCGGGGACCGCAGCGCCGAGGGGTGGCGGGAGTACACCGTCGATCTCGCCAAGTACGCGGGCGAGGTCCTCACACTCCGGTTCGCGTTCGCCAGCGACGGCTCGGGCCAGAGGTCGGGCGTCTTCATCGACGACGTCACCATCACCGAGGCGGCCCTGATCCCGCTCGGGATCGTCCCCACCGGCGCCTCCGACGCCTTCGTCGACGCGCCCTACACGGCGCTCCCGAGGAGGACTGGCGGCTCGAACCACCCGGTCTGGGCCATCGTCGACGGGACGAACCACGACTGGCTCTCGATCGATCCGGCGACCGGCGCGCTCTCGGGCACGCCGACCGTGTCCAACCTCGGCGCTGTCAGCGTGACGATCCGGGTCGCCGAGCCTTCGCGGCCCTCGAACTTCGCCGATGCGGAGCTCCACTTCTCCGTGGAATCCCCGACCTACGGCGTCTACTTCCAGGACGACTTCTCGTCCTGCGAGCGGGGCTGGTTCCGCCGCGCCGACTGGCAGTGCGGAACGCCGACCGCGGTCGGACCTGCGACCTGCCATTCGGCGACCGGCTGCCTCTCCACCAATCTCTCGGGCGATTACAGCGACGGGCTCGCGTGGAACGACGCGGTGGCCGACTCGCCCGTGATCGACCTCACCCGCGCCGGCGAGCCCATGCTCACCTTCTGGGCGTGGGTCCACACCGAGGCGGCGAACTATGACGCCTTCAACGTCAAGGCGAGCGCCGACGGCGGCGTGACCTGGCGGCAGCTCACCGAGGTCAGCCCCGCGTACGACGGGACGGCGGCGAATGAGCTCGGCTGGGGCGGCGACCGCAGCGCGAAGGGCTGGGAGCGCTACTCCGCCAACCTCTCTGCCTACGCCGGCGAGCGGCTCATGCTGCGCTTCGCGTTCCGCAGCGACTCCTCCGGTACCCGGCCCGGCGTCTACATCGACGACGTGCTGGTCACGGAGAAGTTCGGGGATCAGGTGGAGATCGGGACCGGCGCCCACCTCGCGGACGCCTACGTCGGACGCGCGTACACGATGCCCCTCCGCAAGGACCACGGGTCGAGCCGGTCGACGTGGACCATCGTGTCCGGCGCTCCCGCCTGGCTGCAGGTCGACCCGGCGACGGGCGAGCTCTACGGCACGCCTTCCGAGGACGACCTCGGGACGGTGAGCCTGACCGTGCGGGTCGAGGAGCCGCTCAACCCGGTGAACTTCGCGGAGAAGGCGCTCACCTTCGACGTGGTCACCCTCGAGCCGGGCCTGCTCTTCACCGATGGCTTCGAGCCCTGCACCGCCGGCTGGGATCTCCGCGGCGACTGGCAGTGCGGGACGCCGACACAGGTCGGCCCCGCCGCCTGCCATGGCGGCACGAGCTGCATCGGCACGAACCTGAGCGGCAACTACAACAAGAATCAGTCCTACGCGACGACCACCGCGGACTCCCCCTGGATCGACCTCGACCAGACCGCCGAGCCCCGTCTCGTCTTCTGGGCCTGGGTCAACACCCAGGGGCCAACGAACGCCGGCTTCAACGTCGCGGTCAGCACCGACGGGCGGACCTTCTCGCAGCTCACCGCGGTCAGCCCGGCGTATTCCGCCACCGTCAACGGACAGCAGGCCTGGTCCGGCGACATGTCGGCGCTCGGCTGGCGCCGCTTCGACGCGGACCTCTCCGCCTTCGCCGGCGAACAGGTCCGGATCCGCTTCGCCTTCGGCAGTGACTCCTCCTCCTCCACCAGGACCGGCGTCTACCTCGACGACGTCCAGGTGATCGAGGCAGCCCACGATCCGATCTCGATCGCGACCAGGACCCTGTTCACGGCCTTCGAAGGCAAGCCCTACGAGTTCCAGCTCGCGAAGTCCCGCGGCTCCGCCCAGGCGCGGTGGAGCATCGTCGGCGGCTCGAATTCCGGCTGGATGGTCGTCGATCCGGAGACGGGCCTCCTCTCCGGCGTGCCCACCGACGGTTCGGCCGGACCGGCGTCCGTCACCGTCCGGGTGCAGGAGTCGGCGGTCCCGACCAACTTCGCCGAGAAGACCCTCGGCTTCGACGTCGTCCGCCTCCTCCCGGGGCAGGTCCACGCGTCGGACTTCGAGGGCTGCCCGACGAGCTGGACCCTCGGCGGCGAGTGGGAGTGCGGGACGCCGTCCAACGTCGGTCCGTCGACCTGCCACTCGGGCACCAGCTGCCTCGCGACGCGGCTCGCTGGCAACTACAACAACAGCGCGTCCTACGCGGCCTCGATCGCGACCTCTCCCACGATCGATCTGTCGGGGGTGGCGGAGCCGATGGCCTCGTTCTGGATCTGGATGCACACCGAGGCGAACTACGACGGCTTCAACGTTCGGGTGAGCACCGACGGAGGCTCGACGTTCAGCGTGCTGAGCGACGTGTCCCCGGCCTACGGCGGGAACGTCGACAGCGTTCCGGCCTGGAGCGGCAACCAGTCCGGCGCGGGCTGGCAGCAATTCTCGGCCAACCTCGCGGCCTTCGAGGGCCAGCAGGTCAAGCTCCGGTTCGCCTTCCGCTCCGATGGCAGCACGAACTTCGCGGGCGTCTACATCGACGACGTCTCGATCTCGAGCCGCGCTGCGTTCCCCATCTCCATCGTCGCCAGCAACCTCGCCGATGCCGTCCCGAACGTCCCCTACGAGGCGCGGTTCACCAAGACCGGCGGAACGCCAGCCGCGATCTGGACCATGACCCCGATCGAGAACGCCGACTGGCTCTTCTTCGACCCCTCCACCCAGACGGTCTCGGGCGTCCCCACGAGCCAGAACGCCGGGCCGGTGCGCTTCTCCCTGCGCGCCCAGGAGCCGAGCCTCCCGGAGAACGTCGACGAGAAGACCTTCGTGTTCGCGGTGATCGGCGACCTCGCCGAAGGGACCTACTACGAGCAGAGCTTCGACGCGGGCAGCGGAG
Source organism: Vulgatibacter incomptus (assembly GCF_001263175.1). Taxonomy (GTDB): domain Bacteria; phylum Myxococcota; class Myxococcia; order Myxococcales; family Vulgatibacteraceae; genus Vulgatibacter; species Vulgatibacter incomptus. Next base: position 47,322 of record NZ_CP012332.1, read on the forward strand.
GCTGGACCCTCGCGGGAGATTGGCAGCACGGGACCCCGACCCGGGTGGGCCCGGCCTCCTGCCACTCCGGCGACGGATGCCTCGGCACGAAGCTCGACGGCAACTACACCAGGGGCCAGGGCTACGCACAGAACTACGTGGAGTCTCCGCCGATCGCCGTTCCGCCGGGCTCGGCGCCGGTGCTCACCTTCTGGGCGTGGGTCAGCACCAACAACCAGCACTACGACGGCTTCCAGGTCCGGATCCGGAAGGCGGGCGAGTCGACGCTGACCATCCCCACGGACGTGGATCCGCCGTACTCGGGCGACACCAGCGGGGATCGGTCCTGGGGTGGCGAGCTCGAGCAGTTCGGCTGGCGCCGCTACTCGGTCGACCTCTCGCGCTGGGCAGGCGAAGCCATCCACGTGCGGTTCGCGTTCTATGCCTCGAGCTCCAGCTCCCCCACGGCGCCGGGCGTCTACGTGGATGACGTGCAGGTCCGGGAGGCCACCGCGATCGAGCCCTCCATCACGGTCGCCCCCGTCGGCGACGCGTGGGTGGACGTCCCCTTCACCCATCGTATGCAGAAGACGGGTGGCCCCAACGATGCGTACTGGTCCATCGTGGGCGGCGAAAACTTCGACTGGCTGAGCATCGACCCGGAGACCGGCGTCCTCACCGGCATCCCGACCGCCGCCGCGATCGGTCGCGTGAGCGTCGTCGTCAAGGCGGAGGACGTCCTGGAGTGGTCGCTGACGGACGAGGTCGAGCTCGTGTTCGAGGTGAGCGACGCGAACGTCTACTACGCCGCGGACTTCGAGGGCGTGTGCCCCAACGGCTGGTCGCTCGTCGGCGACTGGGAGTGCGGGAGGCCGACCACCGTGGGTCCGTCGAACACCTGGAGCGGTAGCCAGTGCCTGGCGACCGGGATGTCGATGAACTACCTGCCCAACATGTCGTACGCGACCTCCCACGCCACCTCGCCCGAGATCGACCTCACGGGTGCGGTGCACCCGGTGGCGTGGTTCCGCCTCTGGGTCTGGACCTGGGGCGGATCGGACGACGGTTCGAACTTCACGGTCAGCACCAACGGCGGCCTGTCGTTCCAGGCGGTCCCCGACGTCTCGCCGGGACCGAAGCTCACGGTGAAGAGCCAGGCGGCGTGGGGTGGCAACCACTCCGGGGCCGGCTGGAGGCTCGTCCGTGCCGACCTCTCGGCCTTCGCTGGTCATGTGGTGAAGCTGCGCTTCGCCGACGCCAGCGACGGGTCGCTCGAGTTCGCCGGCACCTACGTCGACGAGCTCATCGTCGTCGAAGCCGACTGACGGCTTCGTGAAAGGGGCGCGCACACCCGTGCGCGTCCGCGCTTCACCCAAGGCGCCGCTCCCGCTACCAGGCGAGAGCGGCGTTTTTGGATCGGGGGATCCTTCTGGTCGCCGCCGTGCCCTGGGCGCGACGGGGCTCTTCCTTCACGCGCGCGCCTTCGAGGACCAGGCAGCCTTGCCGGATGCGCAACCTTGAAGGCGGCGATCTCCGAGCTCCTCCGGACCAGGTGGGCGACCGTTGCTCGAAGATCCTCAGAGGCGGTGGCGGGCAGCTACCGGACGACGGCCCGGACGGGCCGTCGGGTGAACCACAGGGCGGGTCTATCGCCTCTACAGCGCCGAGGATCTGACGGTGCGGAAGAAGAAACGAAGCGCATCGCCGCGCGGATTCGAACTGTGCCCCCGCTGCCAAGCTGAAGATCGACGATGGGTGGAACCGGTTCACTTTTGCCCAGCGTATTGCTCCCTCGACAATCAGACGCCGACAGAGAAGGAAAAGGCCCACCGAGCTTACGCTACGAGTGGGCCAGTGATGGGAGTGGAAGGTCAGAGAATGCGTATTCTGCGATAGCCTTCCCGACGTCAGGGCAAAGAGAACTCGACGAAGTTCACTTCCGATCCGTTGCTCTTGATGTATGCAATCGAATAGTTTTCCGTGTCGAAAGACGCCTGGAAGTTAGTGGGCGATTCCATTACATCGTCGACTACGTAGATCGGCTGGTTTTGCGGTTTTGGATCCCGGATGTCAGCCAGGAAAAGCACTGAGCCAGGATGCTTGTCGCACTTTCTCCCCTCGAAAATCACGTAGCTCGGTGCGGATCGATAGCCGTTCGTCGATGATCCTCCGAGGATCGGGTGATGAAAAGAAGAACAGCCGAGGTTCTCGACGAGGAGTCTTACCCCCAAAGTGCTTTTGTCAATCTTGCCGTCAGTGGCACGCCAGAGCGTTTCCCAATAGATCGCTCCGCTCTTGACATAGACAACAGTATCTCCAAAGACGTCGAGCTGGGAAGCGGGACCTGGAATTTTGGCTTTTTGGGGGGTGGGTTGATTGAAAATGCCGTCCGGGATCGTGAATCCCTCGATCATGATGTCATCGCCGGCTGGTGTTATTGCTGCGGTGATAGTGGGCGATTCTGCACTGGTCCCTTCGCCAAAAGACGTAATGCCAATTCTTTCGAGGGCTTTCGATCGTGGCTGATGAGGGCTCGGATTCGAATAGGGATACCAAGAAAGGAAGGGGTCCGGCGTTTGCGGTGCTGTCCAGAACACTTGCGCTTTGTAGGCGTCAACCGCAAACATGTCTGACAGTATCGCAAACGGAACGTCTGCATGGAGATTTGCATAGTTCACTGGATTTGCATCGTATGCGTCGCCATCCCAGTCTGGGAGGACGTCCGGATCAGAATCCATCCGGTCCAAGTTGGTGACCCAAGGTCGCCGGGCGTTCTCCTCGCAATCTGTCGCCATGAATGGCCCAGCGGCTCGGATCTGCGTTCCTTCGTGGAGATCCAACAGCCTCGATACGCCGGTCGATGTACTCCAAATTTTCGTGAAGCCGCAGTACGATCCTACGTGGAAGTCTCCGTTCCACGATTGGCCGACTGCCACCGCGGAGTAGCCGGTCTTCAGCGTGCACTCCTGTGAAAGCTCGTTCGTGATCGGCAACGTGGGCAGCGGCGGAGCCGCGAAAGCCTTGAACCCCGGAGTCCCTGCCAAAATGAGAATTCCAGCCATCATTGCGTTGCGGAGGTAAGAGTGCATTGGGTCTCCCTGAACGGTTTGGAGCGGGTGCATCATTCGGATGTTCGTCACTTCGGAAATGTGTTTGGCGGGACCTGCAAAGAGCGTCCCTGCGCTCGATCATGTCCTTTCGGCAGGATGAATTCGTCGGCCCTTGGCCACGAACTGGAAAATCGCAGGCCCACGCGACCGAACGGACGGTCTGCCTTGTACGTAGGAGCAGCAACACCTCCTGCTTTGCACCAATCGGGTTTGGCTGGCTGTCGTGCTCCAGGTCGAAGCCCGGCATCCCGCTTCCGCTTGGTTGACTAGCTCCGGCTCATGAGATGCCGTGGTTCCTAAGGCTTTCGGCGACCAGCGCGACCCTCTTTTCGGTTGCGACTGGCACGCCCCCGTCTCGTCAGGGTTCGGATGTCGATTCCCGGGGGAAGACGACCGCTAGGCCAAGGCCGAGCTTCTTGACCTTGTTCGCGTTCCCGATCGGTCCTCGATGGGCCGCTGCATCGAGCGGATCGATCGAAGGCTCCTTTCGATCGGCCGGCACCTTCCGTCCTCCGGGCGAATCGAGGCCTTCAACAACAACTTGGAGACGCAGCAACGTCGAGTACGAGGATGTCGCGACCATCGCCATTTCCTTTTCAACCTGCGATTTGCAACGCCGCCCTTCCGGTCGCCCTAGCGATCGCTCGCTTCTTCGCGCACGCCACGTCCCCTGCTTGGGCACCTGTCCCCATTTGCCTACGGTGAAGGCTATCTCAACTTGTTCCTAAAGAAAAATTTCGCGCGTCGAATTTCTGTAGACATCCGATTTGTCAAGGGTTTCTGGCGGGACCGGATTACAGCAGACGGTCGGACCTCAGGGGAACGATCGGGCCATGAAGTCACCCGCACGGACCTCGGGTTCGCGGGTGTCGACATTGCAGCTCTTTCGAGCTCCGCTTTGACCACGCCTTCCGTCGCGGAGCGGCGCCGAGAATGGCTTTGGTCTCGTTCCGCTCCGAACGCAAGGAGCCGAAGGTTGCCGCAGGCTTGCTGAACGCCTGCGCGTCCCCGGCCCACAAATGCGTGGACCCAATCGTGACGCTCACGACGTCGACCCCGGCTGTTCGTTCACGGCCTCGGATGCGAGCGCCTGGGGCGGCGATCTGAGCGGTTCCCGGTTGCGGCTCTTCCGGGTCGAGCTGTTGATCTGCGCCGGACAGGTGCTGAAGCAGCGCTTCGCCGACGCCATCGATGGATCGCTCGAGTTCGCCGGGACCTACGTCGACGACCTCGTCGTCGCAGAAGTCGACTGACGGATTCGTGAAAGGGGCGCGCACACCCGTGCGCGCCCGCGCTTCACCTAAGGCGCCGCGTCGGGAAGCTCCCAAACGACTGCGGCCTCGAGGCTACCGACTGCAGCGAGGTCTCGTGCGACGAGCTGTCCGCGACCTGCTCTCTCATATTCGTAGCGGATGCTGAATACCTCCAGCACTGCCGTGGTGGGAGCTGGCGCGTACGTGGACGACCTGCTCGTCGAGCTGGCCTCTCAGGGTAACGATCCGTCGATCGTGGAGGACCTGCTGGCGGATGCCTACGTCGGTCTGCCCTACACGCAGCGGATGACCCGCACCCAGGGTCCTGTCTCGGTCACGTGGAGCATCGTCGGCGGCCTCAACCACACGTGGCTCTCGATGGATTCGGCGTCCGGGGTTCTCACCGGAACTCCGTCCCTCGGCGATCTCGGGCCGGTCTCCGTCGTCGTTCGGGCCGAGGATCCGAGCGATCCTTCCGTCGGGGACGAGCGGGAGCTCGTGTTCGAGGTGAGCAGCGCTGCGATCTACTTCTCCACCGGCTTCGAGGACGCCTGTCCGAATGGCTGGACGCTCAGGGGCGACTGGGAATGCGGCACGCCCTCCTCGGTGGGGCCCTCGACGGCCTTCGGCGGCAACCAGAGCCTCGCCACGAAGATCGGCGGCAACTATTCGAACGACAGGTTGTACGCGAGCTCCAACGCGACCTCGCCGGAGATCGACCTGACGAGCGCCATCTCGCCGATCCTCTGGTTCCGGATGTGGACCGACACCGAGGGGCAGGTCTGGGATGGCGTCAACCTGAAGGTGTCGAGGAACGGTGGATCGTTCGATGTGCTCACCGATGTCGCGCCCCCCCTGTGTCAGCGTAGTTGTCGCCTCGTCGTGACAGCGTAGGTCGATCACGTAGGGGGCGAAGAGCAGGTTGGAGATGGGTCGGACTCCGTACTCCGAGGCGTTCAAGGCGAAGATGGTGGAGAAGCTTACGGGGCCGCACGCGATGTCGGCGACTGCGCTTGCAAGGCAGTCCGGGATTGCCCAGGCGACGCTCTCCCGTTGGCTGCTGGATGCGGGTAGGCTCGGCGTCAAGATGGACGACCGCGACGACAAGAGCACCCGCCAGTGGACCAGCGAGGAAAAGCTGCAGGTCCTGATCGAGACAGCGAGCTTGAGTGATGACGAGCTCGGCTCGTACCTCCGCCAGAGGGGACTGCACAAAGCCCAGTTCGATGAGTGGCGCGCAACTGCCGTCGCTAGCCTTGGGAGCGCAGCAGCGCGTCGTTCTGTTGGGCCTGATGCGAAGCGGGTTCGCGAGCTCGAGCGCGAGCTCAGGCGTAAGGAGAAGGCGCTCGCGGAGACCGCCGCGCTCCTCGTCCTCAAAAAAAAAGTGCAGGAGATCTGGGGGGACGAGGACGACGACACGGACGGGAAGAGCGGAAGATGATCGTCGAGCTCCTCGACGAGGCTGTCGTCAGCGGCGCAAGATTCGAGAGAGCCTGCGAGGAGATTGGCTTGAGCGCTCGGTCGGTGCAGCGATGGCGCGCAGGAGCCGAGGACGATCTCCGATGTGGGCCGCTGACGGCGCCGCGAAACAAGCTCAGCGAGGCCGAGCAGCAGAGGATTCTCGCGCTCGTAACCTCGCCCAGGTTCCGGGATTTGTCGCCCGCGCAGATCGTTCCGCTCCTTGCGGATGAAGGCATCTACGTCGCTTCCGAGGCGACGATCTACCGCTTGCTCCGCAGGGAAAAGCTTCTGAAGCACCGGCAGGCGTCGCGGCCTCCGATGCGTCGCAAGCGGCCTGAGCATGTCGCCACCGGGCCGAACCAGGTCTGGGTTTGGGACATCACGTATCTGCGGGGACCGATTCGCGGCATGTTCTTTCGCCTCTACACGATCCTCGATCTCTGGAGTCGGAAGGTAGTGGGCTGGGCCGTGCACGAGGTCGAGTCCGAGGAGCTTGCGAAGAAGCTCTTCGTCGAGACCTGCCGGCGTTTGGACGTCAATCCGAGCGGCATGGTGTTCCACGCCGACAACGGCGCGGCGATGAAGGGCCCGACCTTGCAGGCCACGCTTCAGGTGCTCGGCGTCGTCCCGTCGTTCAGCCGCCCCCGGGTGAGCAACGACAACGCATTCGCGGAGGCGCACTTCCGCACGATGAAGTATCGGCCTGACTTCCCGTCGAGGCCGTTCGCCTCGCTCACCGTGGCACGTGCCTGGGTCGAGAGTTTCGTCGCTTGGTACAACGCGACGCACCTCCACAGTGGAATCCGGTTTGTAACTCCCGCGCAGCGCCATGCCGGACAGGACCTCGCGATTCTCGAGAAGCGTGCTGGCGTCTATGCGGCTGCGCGCGAGCGATGGCCCGGACGCTGGAGCGGTTCTACGAGAAACTGGTCTCGCATTCAGCACGTAAGGCTCACGCCAGAGAGGACCGCGGCCGCATGACCGGGGAGGCGACAACTATGTTGACACTCACCGGCCCGGCAATCCGTTCACCATCTCGGACGAGCGCGCCTGGGGCGGCGATCACACCGGGGCGGGTTGGCGGCTCGTCCGGGTCGACCTGTCCGGCTACACCGGAGAAGTCGTGCAGCTCCAGTTCAGCAATGCCAGCGATGGCTCGGGCGTGTTCCCCGGCGTCTACATCGATGATCTCGTAATCGTCGAGGCCGACTGACGGCTGATGCGGGCGCGCTGCCGGGCGCGCCTACGTTTCAAAACGCCGCTCTCGCTGTCAGCGAGGGCGGCGTTTTTTTGGATCGCGGGATCCCTCGTAGACGAACGACCGGCGGGAGGACTGAAAGTTCTTTGTCGAGAGGCCATTCCGTTTATACGCCAAGTATTTGTTTCATCTTGTTGGCAGTTTGCGGAAATTGCTGGAGAATTTCCCGCGGTCCCTACCTTCTGTGCTTGGCGGTCAAACATTCGGTCTTGCAGCTGGATGTAGTCCATCTATTGTCGACGACCATCGACATGAATCCCGGCTGCAAACGGTCGGGCTGGCTGGAGGATCTCGACGATGCGTACGTTGTTGTCGGCCTTATCGTTTCACCCCGTTCGATCATGGGCGCTGGCGATCCTGCTCGCGTTCTCCTTCGCGGCCTGTGGCAGCGGCGGCGATCCCGGCGAAGGCACAGGCGGTAGAGGTGGCGGGGGAGCCGGCGGCAACGCCGGCGAGGGTGGCAGCGGCGGCACAGCGGGCGAGGGCGGCAGCGGCGGCACCGCCGGCGAGGGCGGCACCGGCGGCAGCGCCGGCCAGGGCGGCACGGGCGGCAGCGCCGGCGAGGGCGGCAGCGGCGGCGGAGATCCGACGGAATGCCACGACGACGCCGATTGCGCAGGGCTCGCAGTCGGCCAGTGCGTCGTCCCGCTCTGCAACGACGGAAGATTCGAGGGACCGATCGGCTCCTGCGTAGAGGTCGAGGCCGAGGTCGGAACCGCTTGTGACGACGGCCTCTTCTGCACCGTGGGCGACGCCTGCAACGAGGTAGGCGAGTGTGTCGGCACGATCCCCAACGACTGCGGCCTCGAGGCCACCGACTGCAGCGAGGTCTCCTGCGACGAGCTGAACGCGAGCTGCTCCCTCGTTCCCGTCGCAGACGGCACGAGCTGCGAGGCCGGCGACCTCTGCGAGATCGCGGCCTGCGAAGCCGGCGAGTGCGTGGTCACGCCGAAGGACTGCTCCGCGATGGGATCGGCCTGTTCGGTCGGCAGCTGCGATCCGGTGGACGGCTCCTGCGTCGCGGAGCTCGTCGAAGCGGGCACGTCGTGCTCGACCGACGAGACCGGGCAGTGCCGGTTGGCCACCTGCGACGGAGCGGGCGCCTGTGTCACGGAGCCTCTCGACGCGGGCACGTCGTGCTCGATCCCGGGCCTCGGCCAGTGCCAGGTCGCTGCCTGTGACGGCGATGGTGCCTGCGCCGCAGAGCCCCTCCCCGCCGGGACGTCGTGCTCGCTCGGCGGCCTCGGGCAGTGCCAGTTCGCCGCTTGCGATTCGGCCGGCGCGTGCGCGCCGCAGAACGTGGACGACCGTACCGCTTGCGACGACGGCAACCGGTGCACGGTCGCGGATGCTTGTGCGGCAGGCTCCTGCATCGGCACGTACGACGGGCCTGCATGTCTGGCAGCAGCGACCTACTACCTCGAGGGCTTCGAGGACTGCGGCAGCTCCGGCTGGACCTTCGCGGGACAGTGGGAGTGCGGGACGCCGGCATCCGGTCCGAACCGGGCCCGCACCGGCACCGGCGTCTTCGCGACGAACCTCGCGGGAAACTACGACGACTACGCGGAATTCGATTCCTCGATCGCTACGTCGCCGTCCATCGATCTCGGCAACGCGTCGAGCCCGGTCCTCACCTTCTGGGCGTGGGTTGACACCGAAGGCTCGTCGACCCTCTATGACGGATTCAACGTCAAGATCCGCCGGTCCGGCCAGACCAACTTCACCCTGGCGACTGCGGTGACGCCCCCGTACAGGAGCTCGATCGGCACGCCCAGCGAGATGGCCTGGGGCGGCTATTGGGCGGACCTTGGGTGGAGGCCGTACTCCGTCGATCTGAGCGCGTACGCGGGGGATTCGATCGAGGTGCGGTTCGCGTTCCGCTCCGATAGCGGCACGAACGCCGCCGGCGTGTACGTCGACGATCTCTCGATCACGGAGGCGAACGCGGCTCCGCTCGTGGTTGGAGATCTGGCGCTCCCTTCGGTCCTGTACACGGGCCGTTCCTTCTCCGCTCCGCTCGCGCTGGGGGCAGGGTCATCGGACGTCTCCTGGAGCATCGTCGAGGGCGAGAACCACGGCTGGCTCGACGTCGACGCGTCCACGGGGGTGGTGTCCGGTACGCCGTGGTCTAGCGACGTCGGCCCCGTCTCGATCACCGTCCGGGCCACGTCGAATGAGTTCCCGACCCACTATGCGGAAAGAACGTTCTCGACGAGGGTGGTCGACCTCGGCTCGAACCTCTTCTACTTCAGCGATTTCGAGTCGGATTGCTCGGAGTGGGCGCTCTCGGGCGACTGGGAATGCGGCGTGCCCTCTAACGTCGGACCCGCTGCTCCGTACTCCGGCCGGAACGTCCTCGCGACCGGGCTCGATTCGAACTACAGCGATAACCAGGACTACGATACGTCCACCGCGACCTCGCCCGCGATCGACCTCACGCAGGCGAGCCAGCCACGCCTTCGCTTCTGGGCGTGGATGAAGACCGAGGCGGGCTACGACGCCTTCAACGTCAAAGTCAGCACCGACGGGACCGACTTCACGCTGCTGACCGGAGTCGAGCCGCCGTACACGGAGACGATCGACGACGAGCTGGCCTGGGCGGGCGACCTCTCGTCGAACGGCTGGTACCCGATCGAGGTGGATCTGGGCGCCTACGTCGGCGAGACCATCACCCTGCGCTTCGCCTTCCGCAGCGACGGCGGCACCAGCTACGACGGCGTCTACATCGACGACATCGCGATCGTCGAGGCGGCCGCCGATCCCATATCCATCGTGGCCAACGGCCTGCCCGATGCCAACCTGGGAGCCTCCTACTTCGCGGTCCTCGGGAAGCACGGCGGATCGAACGACTCGCTGTGGAGCATCATCGGCGGGACGAACCACGAGTGGCTCTCGATCGATCCCGCGACCGGCGTCCTCTCGGGGACTCCGGCCGCGTCGAACGAGGGACCGGTCCAGGTGAGCGTTCGCGTCGAAGAGGAGTCGATGCCTTCGAACTTCGCCGTCGCGGACTTCGAATTCGAGGTCGCGGATGCTCCAACCGGTACGTACCTGGTCGACGACTTCGAGTCCTGTTCCCGGGGCTGGACCTTCAGGTCGGACTGGCAGTGCGGCACCCCGAGCGGGAACGGGCCGACCTGCCGCTCCGGAGCCAATTGCCTCGTGACCAACCTCACGGGCAACTACCACGACAACCTCGCCTGGGCGACCACCACGGCCGACTCCCCGACGATCGACTTGTCGAACGCCGATGAGCCGATGCTCCAGTTCTGGGCCTGGGTCCACACCGAGGGCCCGAGCTGGGATGTATTCAACGTAAAGGCCAGCACCGATGGCGGCAGGACCTGGACCCTCCTCACCGGCGTGACGCCCGACTTCGATGGGAGCGCCGGCGGCGAGAGCGGATGGGGCGGCGATCGATCGGAGGAGGGCTGGGTGCCGTACGCGGTGGATCTCTCCAGCTTCGCCGGTCAGCGGATCCTTCTCCGGTTCGCCTTCCGCACCGACGGCGGCGGGAACCGGCCCGGCATCTACATCGACGACCTGTCGGTGGTGGAGCGGTACCGGGATCCGCTCTCGATCCTCGATCCCGCAGAGCTCGGCAGGACGTTCGTGGGCCAGCCGTTCCTCTACAATCCCTCCAGGACCGGAGGCTCCACGGCGGCGGTCTGGTCCCTCGAAGACGCTCCCGCGTGGCTCCAGATCGATCCTGCGACGGGCGCCCTGTCCGGGACGGCTTCGGAGGGCGACCTCGGGACCAACGCCTTCACCCTCCGAGTGGAGGAGCCTCAGAACCCTGAGAACTTCGCGGAGAGGTCGGTTCGAGTGGAGGTCATTCAGCTCGAGCCCGGCCAGTTCGCCGATTTCGACTTCGACGGGACCGTCAACGGTTGGACGCTCGCCGGTGAGTGGGAGTGGGGCACGCCGTCCAATGTCGGTCCGTCGAGCTGCCACTCGGGCAGCGGCTGCATCGCGACCCGGATCGCCGGCGAATACGAGAACTACGCTTCGTACGACACGTCGACGGCGACCTCGCCGCCGATCGCCCTGACCGGCGCAATCGAGCCGACGATCACGTTCTGGGCATGGGTCCACACCGAGTCGGGGTACGACGCCTTCAACCTGAAGGTGAGCACGGACGGAGGCGCCACCTTTGCGCTGTTGGAGGACGTCAGCCCCTCCTACGACGGAACGGTCGACGACGAGCTGTCGTGGTACGGCGACAGGTCCAGCCTCGGCTGGCAGCGGTTCCAGGCTCGGCTCCCGAGCGCGTATGCGAACGAGACGATCCAGCTCCGCTTCGCCTTCCGATCCGATAGGAGCGGCACCTACCCCGGTGTGTACATCGACGATCTCAAGGTCGAGGAGCCTTGGTTCGATCCGGTCGCGATCATCACTTCGTACCTTCCCAACGGCTTCCCGAACCTGCCCTGGGTCGGCGCGTTGGCGAAGTCCGGAGGCACGGACGCCGCCGTCTGGAGCATCGTGAGCGGTCCTTCGTGGATGCAGATCGACGCTCGGACCGGAGTCCTGACCGGGACCCCGCCGAATCTCGGCGCCGAAACCGTCACCGTCCGGGTGGAGGAGACCTCCCGTCCCGAGAACTTCGCGGAGAGAACCTTCACCTTCGGCATCTTCGACCCCCCGACCGCTTCCTACTTCGAAGCCGATTTCACGGCAGCCGGCGGCTGGACCGTGGCAGGCGAGTGGGAGCGTGGCGTGGCGACGAGCGGCCCGGGTGCCTGCCGCTCGGGTGGCGAATGCATCGCCACGAGGCTCGCGGGCGACTACCACTCGAACGCCTCGTTCTCGACCTCGATCGCGACCTCTCCGACCATCGATCTCTCCGAGGCGGTGGCGCCGCAGGTCTCCTTCTGGGGCTGGATGGAGACGGAATCCTGCTGCGACGGCTTCAACCTGAAGATCAGCGTCGACGGCGGCCCCTTCAACCTCTTGACCGCCGTGTCCCCGGCCTACAACAAGACGTTGGACGATCAGCCGAGCTGGTCCGGCTCGACGGCGGGGTGGATGCGGTTCACCGCCGACCTCGGCGCCTATGCGGGCCACCAGATTGCGCTGCGCTTCGCATTCCGCTCGGACTACAGCAACGAATACGCCGGCATCTACATCGACGATCTGGTCGTGCAGACCAGGGGCCTCGAGGCGCTGTCGATATACGCCCTCGACCTCCCGGCGCGGCTGCCCGTTGGCGTTCCGCTCTCGTCGCGATTCGGGCAAGACGGTGGGACCGCCAGCTCGATCTGGACGTTCACCCCATTGGAGAACGCGTCCTGGCTCACCTTCGATCCCGCCGCACGGACGGTCTCGGGCACTCCCGCCGAAGCCGACGCGGGACCGGTGTCGTTCACGCTCCGCGTCGAGGAGCCCGCGTTCCCCTCGAACTTCGCCGAGGAGACCTTCAGCTTCGATGTCGTTTCCCTCGCCTCGGGCGTCTCGTTCCTCGAAGACTTCGAGGGCGGCGACGGGTGGACGCTCCGAGGCGACTGGGAGATCGGAACGCCCTCCAACGTGGGGCCGGCATCGTGCCACTCGGGCACGAGCTGCCTCGCGACCAAGCTCGACCGGGTCGCTACGGACGGGCTCTCGCTCACCGAGAACTACGTGGAATCTCCGCTCATCGTCGTTCCGGCCGGAGCGCCGTCCAAGCTCACCTTCTGGGCATGGATCGAGACCTCCAACGCCCGGTACTCCTGGTTCCAGGCTCAGATCCTGCGGCTCGGAGAGTCGACCTACCGAGTCCCCTCCGCCGCAGCGGTCTCGCCGGCCTACGTGAACTCCGAGAACAACGGCGCATGGGGTGGCGATCTGAGCCAGCTCGGGTGGCGGAAGTACTCGATCGATTTGTCGGCCTATACAGGCCAGACGGTTCAGGTGGCGTTCATGCTGGATACCTCCAGCAGCGCGGGAGTCGGCGCCTACGTGGACGACGTGGTCGTCGAGCTGGCCTCCCAGGCCAGCGAGCCGTCGATCGTGGAGGACCTGCTGGCGGATGCCTACGTCGGCGTGCCCTACACCCAGCGGATGACCCGCACCCAGGGGCCGCCCTCCGTCATCTGGAGCATCGTCGGCGGCTCCAACCACTTGTGGCTCTCGATCGATCCGGCCTCCGGTGTGCTCACCGGTACGCCGACCTTCGGCGACCTCGGGCCGGTCTCGGTCGTCGTCCGGGCGGAGGATCCGAGCGATCCTTCCGCTGGCGACGAGCGGGAGCTCGTATTCGAGGTGAGCGGCGCGACGGTCTACTACTCCACCGGCTTCGAGGACTCCTGTCCGAACGGCTGGACGCTCACGGGCGACTGGGAATGCGGCACGCCCTCCTCGGTGGGCCCGTCGACGTCCTTCGGTGGCGACCAGTGCCTCGCCACGAAGCTCGAGGGCAACTATTCGAGCAGCATGTCCTACGCCACTTCCAATGCGACCTCGCCTGAGATCGACCTGACGAGCGCCATCTCGCCGATCCTCCATTTCCGGATGTGGACCGACACCGAGGGGCAGACCTGGGATGGCGCCAACCTGAAGGTGTCGGGCAACGGAGGATCGTTCGAGGAGCTGACGGACGTGGCGCCCGACTATCCGTTCACGATCAAGGACGAAAGGGCCTGGGGTGGCGATCACACCGGGGCTGGGTGGCGGCTCGTTCAGGTCGACCTGTCCGCCTTCAGCGGACAGGTGGTGCAGATCCAGTTCGGCAATGCGAGCGACGGCGGGGCCGAGTACTCCGGCGTCTACGTCGATGATCTCGTAATCGCCGAGGCCGACTGACGCGAGCATGACGGTGCGCCTCCGAGCGCGCCCTCGTATCGAAAAAGGCGCCGCTCCCGCTGACAGCGCGGGCGGCGCTTTTTTTGATCGGGGGATCCTGCACCGACGAACGGCTGGCGGGACCACTGCAAGGTCCTTCTCGAGTGGTCAGGCTGTTGATACGCCAAGTATTTGTTTCATCTTACTGGCATCCTTCGGGAATCACTGATGAATATCTCCTTTCTTTGATCCCTTGTGATTGAGGGTCAAACGTTTGGTCTTGCAGTTGGTTGAAGTCGATCTATTGTCGACGACCATTCACATGAAACCCGGCTTCATGTCGGTCGGGCTGGCTGGAGGATCTCGACGATGCGTGCGTTGTTGTCGGTCTTATCGTTTCACCCGGTTCGATCATGGACGCTGGCGAGCCTGCTCGCGTTCTCCTTCGCTGCCTGTAACGGTGGCGGCGATCCCACCGTAAACCCAGGCGGTAGCGGCGGTAGCGGCGGCAGCGCCGGCGAAGGCGGCACCGGCGGCAGCGCCGGCGAGGGCGGCACCGGCGGCAGCGCCGGCGAGGGCGGCACCGGCGGCAGCGCTGGCGAGGGTGGCACCGACGGCAGCGCCGGCCAGGGCGGCACCGGCGGCAGCGCCGGCCAGGGCGGCACAGGCGGTAGCGCCGGCGAGGGTGGCAGCGGCGGAGGAGATCCGTCGCAGTGCCACGACGACGCCGATTGCGCAGGTCTCGCCGTCGGCCAGTGCGCCGTCTCGGTCTGCAACGACGGCAGCCACGAGGGTCCGATCGGCTCCTGCGTCGATGTCCTGGTCGAGGTCGGCACCGAGTGCGACGACGGGCTCTTCTGCACCGTTGGTGATGTCTGCAACGAGGTCGGCGAGTGCGTCGGCAAGCTCCCCAACGACTGCGGCCTCGAGGCCACCGACTGCAGCGAGGTCTCCTGCGACGAGCTGAGCGCGAGCTGCTCCCTGGTTCCCTTCGCCGATGGCACGAGCTGCGAATCTGGCGACCTCTGCGAGATCGCGGCCTGCCAGGCCGGCGAATGCGTGGTCACGCCGAAGGACTGCTCCGCGATGGGCTCGGCTTGCACGGCCGGCATCTGCGATCCGGTCGACGGCTCCTGCGGCGCCGAGCCTCTGGACATGGGTACGTCCTGTGACCTCGCCGGGCTCGGTCAGTGCGAGGTGGCGGCCTGCGACGGCGCCGGCTCCTGTCTCGCCGAGCCCCTCGACGCGGGCACGTCGTGTTCGCTCGCCGGCCTTGGCCAGTGCCAGTTCGCCGCCTGCGACGGCGCCGGTGCCTGCGAGGCAGAGGCACGCCCCGCCGGGACTGCGTGCTCGCTCGGCGGCCTCGGGCAGTGCCAGACCGCCGCCTGCGATTCGGCCGGCGCGTGTGCGGCACAGAACGTGTCCGACGGGACCGCTTGCAACGACGGCGACCGGTGCACCTTCGCGGATGCCTGCATGGCCGGCTCCTGCGCAGGCACGTACGACGGTCCTGCCTGCATGGCAGCTGCGACTCTCTACCTCGAGGGCTTCGAGGACTGCGCCAGCTCCGGCTGGACTCTCGCTGGCGAGTGGGAGTGCGGGACGCCGACCTCGGGTCCGAATCAGGCCCGCACCGGCACCGGCGTCGTCGCGACGAAGCTCGCGGGCACCTACGGAAACAACGCCAGCTTCGCGACGTCCACGGCGACCTCTCCGGTCATCGATCTGAGCGGTGCCTCGAGCCCCGTCCTCGCCTTCTGGGTATGGATGCATACCGAGGGCAACTCGCCCTACGACGGATTCAACGTGAAGGTCCGCCGTGCAGGCGAGACCGGATTCACGCTGGCGGACGACGTCTCGCCGTCCTACCGCGGGGTGATCGACTCGCAGCCCGCCTGGGTCGGCTACGACCGGAACTTTGGCTGGCGGCGGTTCGCCGTAAATCTGAGCGCCTTCGCCGGCGACTCGATCGAGGTGCAGTTCGGCTTCCGAAGCGATGGCAGCGGGGCCTACGACGGGGTCTTCATCGACGATCTCTCGGTCGCCGAAGACGTCGCGGATTCCGTCGCGATCCTTCCGAATGGCCTCCCCCGTGCAACCGTCGGCCATTCCTTTGCGGCGAACCTCAACCGGGCCGGCGGATCGAACGCCGTCTCCTGGAGCATCGTCGGCGGCGCGAACCACGACTGGATCGCTATCGACTCCTCGACGGGCGTGCTCTCCGGCGTGCCTTCGGTCTCGAACGTGGGTCCCGTCTCCGTCACCGTCCGCG
Organism: Vulgatibacter incomptus; assembly: GCF_001263175.1. GTDB lineage: Bacteria > Myxococcota > Myxococcia > Myxococcales > Vulgatibacteraceae > Vulgatibacter > Vulgatibacter incomptus. The sequence goes on from NZ_CP012332.1 coordinate 63,417, forward strand.
TCGAGGACGGCATCCTGTCGCTGAACTCTGCCGAGGCGACCCTGACCACCTCGGTCGAGGATCCGGGAGCGCTCCTCCTCTACCGCAGCGATCTCGAGGGTGATTGCTCGAGCTGGACGCTCGGCGGCGACTGGGAGTGCGGGACGCCCACGAAGGTTGGGCCCCCGGGGGCCCTTTCGGGCGAGACCTGCCTCGCGACCCGCCTGTCCTCGGATTACAGCTCCAGCCAGAACTACGACACGGCCACCGCGACCTCGCCTTTGATCGACCTGACCCAAGCGAGCCATCCGCTGCTCCGCTTCTGGGCCTGGGTCAGGACCGAATCGTCGGGAACCTCGTACTACGACGCGTTCAACGTCAAGGTGAGCACCAACGGAACCTCCTTCAGCCTCCTCACGGCAGTCGACCCTCCCTACACTGGCACGGTCAACAGCGAGCAGGCATGGTCGGGCGACCTCGTCGCCTTCGGCTGGAGGGAGTACCAGGCCGATCTCAGCGAGTACGCAGGCCAGAGCGTGAGCCTGCGTTTCGCCTTCCGGAGCGACTCGAGCGGCAATCTCGAGGGCGTCTACATCGATGACATCTCCATCGTCGAGGCGGCGGCCAATCCTGTCTCGATCGCCACTCCCGTGCTCCCTGACGGCACCAGCGGCCGACGGTACCTCGCCAGCATGAGGAAGATCGGCGGCTCGAACGAGTCGAGCTGGAGCATCGTCGGCGGTTCGAACCACGAATGGCTCTCGATCGACGCCGCGACCGGCGCCCTCTCGGGAACCCCGGCCACGTCGAACGAAGGCCCGGTCCACCTTCAGGTTCGGGTCGAGGAGCCTCTCAACCCGTCGAACTTCGCGGTGGCCGAGTACGACTTCGAGGTCCGGGCCCCCATTCCCGGCGTCTACCTCGACGAATCCTTCGTGAACTGCGCCGCCTGGACCATGAGCAGCGATTGGCAGTGCGGGGAGCCAAGCAACGTAGGGCCGGCCGCGTGCCACTCGCCGGGCGGTTGCATCGCAACGAACATGTCCGGGGACTATACGAACAACATGGCCTGGGCCTCCGCCATCGCCACGTCGCCGGTGATCGACCTCACCGACGCGACGGATCCGAAGTTCACCTTCTGGGCCTGGATCCGAACCGAGTCGGGCAACGACGCGTTCAACGTGAAAATCAGCCGGAACGGCGGCCCGTTCACGGTCCCGACCTCGGCGCAGGTCTCGCCCGCGTATTACACGAGCCTCATCGCGAGCGAGAACGGCTGGTCCGGCGACCTCTCCAGCTGGCGGCCGTACGCCATCGACATCTCCTCGTACACGGGTTCCACGATCCAGGTTCGGCTCGCGTTCAGGAGCGACGGCAGCCTCGTCTATCCCGGCGTCTACGTCGACGACCTGTCGGTGACGGAACGGTATAGGGATCCGCTCTCGATCACGACGTCTCCGAACCTCGGCAGGACCTTCGTCGATCAGCCGTTCGTCGCCGTGCTGGCCCGAACCGGAGGTTCCCGTGAGGCGACCTGGTCGCTCGTCGACGCTCCGGCGTGGATGGAGATCAATCCGGCGACGGGCGTCGTCTCCGGAACGCCCACGGCGAGCGAAATCGGGCCGCACACGTTCACGGCGCGCGTCGAGGAGCCGCAGTTCCCGGAGAACTTCGCCGAGGTGGAGTTCCAGGTGGTGGTCGCCGAGCTCGGGGCCGGGCAGTATGCCGACACCGATTTCGACGCGAGCCCCAGCGGCTGGACGCTCCGCGGTGAGTGGGAGTGGGGCACGCCGTCCAGCGTCGGACCGTCGAGCTGCCATTCGGGCAGCGGCTGCATCGCGACTCGGATCGCCAGCAACTACGGCAACGACGCCGCGTACGACACGTCGACCGCGGACTCCCCGCCCATCGTCCTCGCGGGAGCCACCGAGCCGATGGTGGTCTCGTTCTGGGCCTGGAGCCACACCGAGGCGGGCTACGACGGCTTCAACCTGAAGGTCAGCAACGACGGCGGTGTCACCTACGTGCCGGTGACGGACGTGAGCCCGGTGTACGACGGGACGGTCGATTCCCAGCAGGCGTGGAGCGGCAACAAGTCCGCGAGCGGCTGGCAGAAGATCAGGGCACGGCTCCCTGCCTCGTACACGGGAGAGACGATTCGACTCCGCTTCGCGTTCCGCTCCGACGGCAGCTCGAACTACGCGGGCGTCTACATCGACGACGTCATGGTCCAGCAGGAGTCGACCGATCCCCTCGAGATCGTCACGACCCGCCTCAACAACGGCCTCCCCGGTATCCCCTGGATGGGGAGGCTCGCGAAGAGCGGCGGATCGACGGCCTCGACCTGGAGCCTCGTGAGCGGTCCCTCGTGGATGCAGATCGACCCGCAGACCGGCCTGCTCTCGGGGACTCCGCCTGCCCTGGCCACCCATTCCGTGACGGTCCGGGTCTCCGAGCCGGCCACACCCGCCAACTTCGCGGAAGCGACGTTCTCGCTCGACATCCTCTCGCCGCCGACCGAACCCTACTACGAGGCGGATTTCACCTCCGACGGCGGGTGGACGGTGGCCGGCGAGTGGCAGCGTGGGGTCCCCACGAGCGGGCCCGGCGCCTGCCGCTCGGGCGGGGAATGCCTCGCCACGCGGCTCGCTGGAAACTACGGCAACGACGCGACCTGGGCGGGTTCGATCGCAACCTCGCCGACGATCGATCTCTCACAAACGGTGGAGCCGCTCGTCACGTTCTGGGCCTGGGTCAAGACCGAGGGGCCGAACTGGGACGCGTTCAACCTGAAGATCAGCCGCGACGGCGGGCCGTTCGAGCTGCCCGCTGCCGCCCAGGTGTCGCCGGGCTACACCGGGTCCCCCGACGGGCAGCTCGGGTGGGGCGGCGATCTGACCCCGTGGCGCCGTTACGTGGTCGACATCTCGGCCTACGCCGGATCGACGATCCAGCTCCGTTTCGCGTTCCGCAGCGACGGCGGCGGAACCGACGCGGGCGTGTACATCGACGACCTCGCGATCTCGACGGCCGGGATGAACCCGCTGTCGATCGAGGGCAACCTTCCCGCGGTCGTGTCCGTCGGGATGCCGCTCGTCGCCACCTTCGAGCGTGACGGCGGATCCTCGGCAGCACAGTGGACGTTCACTCCGCTTCAGAACGCCTCCTGGCTCACCTTCGATCCCATCCGCCAGGCGATCTCCGGCACACCGACCGCCGCCGACGTTGGCCCCGTCTCGTTCATGCTCCGCCTGGAGGAGCCGGCGTTCCCATCGAACTTCGCCGAAGAGTCCTTCGAGTTCGAGGTCGTGTCCCTCCCGCCGGGCGTTGCGTTCAGCGATGACTTCGAGGGCCCCGCAAGTTGGACGCTCCGAGGGGACTGGGAGCTCGGCACCCCGAGCAACGTCGGGCCTGCATCCTGCCACTCGGGTTCGACCTGCCTCGCCACGAAGCTCTCGCAGAACGCCTCCCCGAGCATGTCGATCACCGGTAACTACGTCGAATCGCCGCCGATGATGGTTCCCGCGGGGGCTCCCTCGAAGCTCGCCTTCTGGGCGTGGATCGAGACCTCCAACGCTCGGTTGAATTGGTTCCAGGCTCAGATCCTGGGAGATTCCTACGAAGTCCCGGCTGCCGCCGCGGTCTCGCCGGCCTACGTGAACTCGTCGAACAGCGGCGCCTGGGGCGGTGATCTGAGCCAGCTCGGATGGCGAAAGTACTCGATCGATCTGTCGGCCTACGCAGGTCAGACGATCCGGGTGGCGTTCATCTTGAGCACCTCGAGCGGTTACATCGGCGCAGGCGCCTACGTCGACGACGTGACAATCGAGTGGGCGGATCAGGTCGGGCCGTCCATCGTCGAGGACATGCTCGCGAGCGCCTACGTGGGCGTGCCGTACACCCAGCGGATGTTCCGCACCGTGGGGCCGGCGGCCGTCACCTGGAGCATCGCCGGGGGCGTGAACCACACGTGGCTCACGATCGATCCGACGACCGGCGTGCTCACGGGGACCCCGGGCCTTGGCGACATCGGCCCGGTCTCGGTGGTTGTGCGGGCGGAGGATCCCAACGATCCGGACGCGGCCGACGAGAGGGAGCTCGTCTTCGAGGTGAGCGGAGCGGAGGTCTACTTCGCCACCGGCTTCGAGGGCGCCTGCCCCAACGACTGGGTGCTGACGGGCGACTGGGAGTGCGGCACGCCGAGCTCGGTGGGCCCCGCGACTGCGTTCGGAGGCAACCAGTGCATTGCCACGAAGATCGCGGGCAACTACTCCAACGACCGCACCTACGCGGGCTCGAACGCGACGTCCCCGGACATCGACCTGACGAGCGCCATTTCGCCCGTCCTCTGGTTCCGGATGTGGACGTACACCGAGGGCAGCACCTACGACGGCGCCAACGTGAAGGTGTCGGCGAGCGGTGGAACCTTCGCTCTGCTGGCCGACCCGGACCCCGCTTATGTGTTCACCATCAAGAGCGAGCGCGCCTGGGGTGGCGAGCACAGCGGGTCGGGTTGGCGGCTCGTCCGGGTCGACCTGTCGGACTACGTTGGAGAGGTGGTGCGGCTCCAGTTCGGGAACGCCAGCGACGGCTCGGGCGTGTACCCCGGCGTCTACATCGATGACCTGGTGGTCGTCGAGGCCGACTGAGGTCGTCGCTTGAGCGCGGGGTGCGCTAGAGGGAATCGGTCCGGATGCGGTTGGGGCTGATTCCTTCCCGCGCCCCGCGGTAGGGACCGAGGCGCTGCCGATGATCGGCGGCGCCTCGGCGCAGGAGGGGTTGGGATCGATGCGTAATTCTTTCCCCGTTTCGATCGGACGCCCCTACATTGCGAACGAACACTTCGGAAACTGTCAGATAATTGCTATGGCGCCATAATGTTGAAGCACAAAGCATTTGTTGGGCTTGGCTGGTAAGTTGCCGGTATTGCTGGGGTATTCTCCCGGGTTCCCGTCCCTGTTGTTTGCGGTCAAACGTTTGGGCTTGCAGTGGGATGCAATCCATCTATCGTCCGTGACCATCCGTATGAATCCCGACTTTTGATCCGTCGGGCTGGCTGGAGGTATTCGACGATGCGTGGGTTGTTGGCGGTCCTATCGTTGCACCCGGTCCGATCGTGGACGCTGGCGAGCTTGCTGGCGTTTTCGGTCGCTGCCTGTGGCGGTGACGTTGGATCCGAAGAAGGCAAGGGCGGTAGCGGCGGCGGGGGAACCGGCGGCGTTTCCGAGGGCGGCACCGGCGGCACGGCCGGCGAAGGCACTGGCGGCACGGGTGGCAAGCCCGCCGAAGGCACCGGCGGCACTGGCGGTAATGCCGGCGAGGGCACCGGCGGCACGGGTGGCAATGCCGGCGAGGGCACCGGCGGCACCGGCGGCGACGCGGGCGAGGGCGGCACCGGCGGCACCGGCGGCGGCGATCCGACGCAGTGCGCCGAGGACGCGGATTGTGCCGGGCTCGCGGTAGAACAGTGCGTTGTCGCGGTCTGCAACGACGGCAGGTACGAAGGTCCGATCGACTCCTGCGTCCTGGTCCAGGCAGAGGTCGGCGCGGCCTGTGACGACGGCCTCTTCTGCACCGTTGGCGACGCCTGCAACTTGGTCGGCGAGTGCGTCGGCAAGACTCCCAACGATTGCGGTCTCGAGGCCACCGACTGCAGCGACGTCTCCTGCGACGAGCTGACCGCGACCTGCTCCATGGTCCCCGTTGCCGACGGCACGAGCTGCGAGGGCGGCGACGTTTGTGAGATCGCGGCCTGCCAGGCCGGCGAATGCGTGGTCGCGCCGAAGGACTGCTCCGCGATGGGCTCGTCCTGCTCGGCCGGCACCTGCGATCCCGTCGATGGCTCGTGTGTCGCCGAGCCTTTCGACATGGGTACCTCCTGTACGCTCGCCGGGATCGGTCAGTGCGAGGTCGCTGCCTGTGACGGCGTCGGCGCCTGTGTGGCCGAGCCTCTCGGCGCGGGCACCTCCTGTACGCTGGCTGGGCTCGGGCAGTGCGAAGTGGCGGCCTGCAATGGCGCCGGCTCGTGCGCCGCGGAGAACCGTCCCGCCGGGACCGCGTGCTCGATCGCGGGCCTCGGGCAGTGCCAGACCGCCTCCTGCGATTCGGCGGGCGCGTGCGCGCCGCAGAACCTGGCAGACGGGACCGCTTGCAACGACGGCAACAGGTGCACCGTGGCGGACGCCTGTGTCTCCGGCTCCTGCTCGGGAACCTACGACGGGCCGGCTTGCCTGGCGGCTGCGACCTATCTCACCGAGGGTTTCGAGAACTGCGTCGCCTCCGGCTGGACCTTCGCGGGCGAATGGCAGTGCGGTACGCCGACCTCGGGGCCGAACGCGGCCCGCACTGGCACGGGTGCCTTCGCGACGAAGCTCGCGGGCGAGTACGGCAACAATGCGACCTTTGCGACCTCCACCGCCACCTCGGCGCCCATCGACCTCGGCAACGCGTCGAGCCCCGTCCTGTCGTTCTGGGCCTGGGTCAACTCCGAAGGCTCTTCGACGCTCTACGACGGATTCAACCTCAAGGTCCGCCGCTCGGGTGAGACCAACTTCACGCTGGCTACCGCCGTGACGCCCGCCTACAGGGCCTCGATCGGTACGCCCTCCGAGCTGGCCTGGGGCGGTCTGTTCGCATCGCTCGGATGGCAGCTGTACACCGTGGACCTGAGCCAGTACGCGGGGGATACGATCGAGCTTCGTTTCGGCTTCCGCAGCGACGGCAGCACCACCTACGAGGGGATCTACATCGACGACATCTCGATCGCGGAGGTCGATGCGCTTCCGCTCTCCTTGATCGACCGGGCTCTCCCCCTCGCCTACGTGGGTCACAGCTTCAGCACGCAGCCCAGCCGGCGTGGCGGCGGCCCCAACGTCTCCTGGACCATCGTCGATGGCGTGAACCACGGCTGGCTGAGCATCGATCCCGCCACCGGCATGCTGTCGGGAACGCCGACGTCGGCCGACTCGGGTCCCGTCTCCATCACGGTCCGCGTCACGTCCTCGGAGCTCCTGGCCAACTTCGCGGAGAGGACCTATTCCACCCGGGTGGACGATCTCGGCTCGAACCTCCTCTACTTCAACGATCTCGAAGGGGACTGCTCGAACTGGACGCTCGGTGGGGACTGGCAGTGCGGAACGCCCTCGATTGTCGGGCCCTCCGCCGCATTCTCCGGTTCAAACCTTCTGGCGACCCGCCTGAACGCGAACTACAACAACGATCAGACGTTCGCGACGACCAAGGCGACTTCGCCGGCCATCGACCTCACCCAGGCGAGCCATCCAAGGCTGAGGTTCTGGGCGTGGATGAAGACCGAGTCGTGCTGCGACGGATTCAACGTCAAGGCGAGCACCGACGGCACCACCCTCGTGCCGCTGACGAACACCAATCCTGAGTTCACCGCGACGATCGACAGCCAGGATGCGTGGTCGGGAGACAGCTCGGGCTGGAGGATGTACGAGGCGGATCTCGGAGCCTTCGCTGGCGAGACCGTCTTCCTGACCTTCGCCTTCCGGAGCGACACCAGCATCGTCGACGCGGGCATCTACATCGACGACATCGCGATCTACGAGTCCGCAATCAATCCTCTCTCGATCGTCGCAACCGGTTTGGCCGACGCTCGCCTCGGTTCCTCCTACCTGGCTCGGCTCGCCAGGCGCGGTGGCTCGAATGGCGCGGTGTGGAGCATCGTCAGCGGCACGAACCATGGCTGGCTCTCGATCGATCCCGTCACCGGCGCCCTTTCCGGCACGCCGGCTGCCTCCAACTCGGGACCGGTCCAGATCAGGGTCCGGCTCGAGGAGACGTTGGTTCCCTCGAACTTCGCAGTGGCCGATTTCGACTTCGCGGTCGTCGAGCCCCGTCCCTTCGGTATCCTCTTCGCCGACGACTTCTCGAACTGCTCCGCAGGATGGACTCTCAACTCGGATTGGCAGTGCGGCACTCCGAGCGCCGTTGGGCCGGCCACCTGCCATTCGGAGCCCGGCTGCCTCGCCACCAACCTCACGGGCAACTACCGCGACAACCTCCGCTGGTCGTCGACCGTCGCGGACTCGCCCACGATCGATCTCACTGGCGCGTCCGATCCGAAGCTCTATTTCTGGGCCTGGATGCGGACCCAGTCGGCGACGACGGACGCCTTCAACGTGAAGGTGAGCACGAACGGCGGGTCCACCTGGAGCCTGATCACGGGCGTGAGCCGAGCCTACGACGGAACCGCCGGGGGCGAGCAGGGTTGGGGCGGCGATCGCACCACGCAGGGCTGGGAGCGCTACTCGGCGGACCTCAGCGCCTTCGTCGGCCAGACCATCCAGCTCCGGTTCGCGTTCCGCAGCGATAGCAGCACCAACCACGCAGGCGTCTACATCGACGACGTCCTCGTGTCGGAGAGGTTCGCCGATCCTCTGAGCATCGTCACGGCCAGCGCCTTGCCCGACGCCTTCGTCGGCCGCGCCTGGTCGATGAGGCTCGCCAGGACGAACGGCTCTTCCCTGGCGACATGGTCGATCGTCGCCGGGCCCTCCTGGCTGCAGATCGACGCCGCCACCGGAGAGCTCCACGGCACGCCCGGCCCTGGCGACGACGGAGCGGCGAACGTGACGGTGCGGATCGAGGAGCCGCTGAACCCCGCCAACTTCGCGACCAAGGACTTCACCTTCCAGGTCTTGGACCTGGCGCCGGGTGGCCTGTTCCAGGAAGGTTTCGAGTCATGCAGCGCCGGCTGGACCCTCGGCGGTGACTGGCAGTGCGGAACGCCGACGAACGTCGGACCCGCCACCTGCCATGGCGGCAGCTCCTGCCTCGCCACGGTGCTGGACGGAAACCACCGCACCAGCCAGACCTATGCGACCAACACGGCGGACTCGCCGTGGATCGATCTGAGCGGCACGGCGAACCCCAGGCTCGTGTTCTGGGCGTGGGTGTACACCCAGAGCAACACCACCGTCGGTTTCAACCTGAAGGTCAGCACCGATGGGACCGCGTTCACGCAGCTCACGTCGGTCGCACCCGCGTACACCGGTACGGTGAACAGCGAGCAGGCCTGGGGCGGCGACTTGTCCGCCTTCGGGTGGCGCCGCTACGAGGCCGACCTCTCGGCCTACGCCGATCAGCGCGTCAAGCTTCGATTCGCCTTCCGGAGCGACACGTCGACCGCGAGGCCCGGCGTCTACATCGACGACCTCAAGGTCATGGAGGCCGTCTACGATCCGCTCACGATCGTCACTTCGAGCTTGATGAACGCGTTCGGAGGCCGGTCCTACGAGTTCCCGCTCACGAAGGCCTACGGCTACGGTCCGGTCGAGTGGAGCATCGTCGGCGGCTCGAATCACCTCTGGCTGACCGTCGATCCCGCGACCGGGGTCCTCACGGGCACTCCCGCGGTCGAGGACGTCGGTCCGGTGACCGTCACCGTCCGGGTGCAGTCCACCACGGTCCCGACCAACTTCGCCGAGAAGACGTTCGCGTTCGATGTGCTCCAGCTCCTCCCGGGCCAGGTGTACATGGCCGATTTCACTGGCTGCCCTGCCGGATGGACGCTGGGCGGCGAGTGGGAGTGCGGCACGCCTGCCAACGTCGGCCCGGCGACCTGCCACTCGGGTAGCTCCTGCCTGGCGACTCGAATCTCGGCGAACTACAACAACAACGCCTCCTTCGCGACGTCGACCGCCACGTCGCCGCTCATCGACCTCGGCGACCTGTCTGCGCCCGTCCTCGCCTTCTGGGCGTGGGTGGACACGGAGGGCGCGACCACCCTCTACGACGGTTTCAACGTCAAGATTCGCCGCACCGGTGAGACCGCTTTCGCCATCGCTACCTCGGTGACGCCGGCTTACCGCGCGACGATCGACAGCCAGTCGGCCTGGGGCGGCTACAACGCGAGCCTCGGCTGGCAGCGCTACTCCGTCGATCTGAGCGCGTACGAGGGAGAATCGATCCAGGTGCAGTTCGGCTTCCGCTCGGATGGCAGCACCAACGCTGCCGGCGTCTACATCGACGACCTGCTCGTCACGACCGCCGCCGCGGAGCCCCTCGCCATCCAGAACGCCAATCTCCCCACCGGCGGGGTGGGCTTCCCCTACCAGGCGACGTTCACCAAGACCGGTGGCACCTCCGGCTCGGTATGGAGCATGGTCCCGGGCCAGAACGCGTCCTGGCTGAGCTTCGACCCCGCCACGCGGCAGATCTCCGGGACCCCGTCGGCGTCCGACGTGGGCATCGTGAGCTTCACCCTCCGCGTGGACGAGCCGAGCCTCCCGTCGAACTTCGCAGAGAGGACCTTCCAGTTCGAGGTCATCGAGCTGCCCGCTGGTGCCAGCTATGTCGAGACCTTCGATGTCGGTCCCGGCGGATGGACGCTGACGGGCGACTGGGAGCAGGGCACCCCGAGCAACGTGGGACCCGCCGCATGCCATTCGGGCACCGGCTGCCTCGCGACGAAGCTCAACGGGAACTACACGAAGGGCTCTTCGTCGATCACCTCCACCGCGGATTCGCCGGTCATCGCGGTTCCGCCCGGTCCCGCGTCCACGCTCACCTTCTGGGCCTGGGTGAGCACGTACAATGCCAACTACGACGGCTTCAACGTGCAGATTCGCAGGTCTTCGGGGTCGAGCTTCACGGTCGCAGCCGCCGCCGCCGTGGATCCGCCGTACTCCGGAACCGCGAACAGCCAGTCGTCGTGGGGCGGCGAGCTCGACCAGCTCGGATGGCGTCGGTACTCGGTCGACCTCTCGACCTACACTGCCGACTCGATCGTGGTCCGGTTCCAGCTCTACGCCTCCAGCTCTTTCGCCACGATCGTCGATCCGGGCATCTACATCGACGACGTCCAGGTCCAGTACGCGCACACCGTCTCGCCGTCGATCACCGAGGTGACCGCGTCGAACGCCTGGGTGAACGTGCCCTACACGCAGCGCGTCCCCAAGACCGGCGGCGCGGCTGCCGTCAACTGGAGCATCGTGGGCGGATGGAACCAGGGCTGGCTCGACATCGATCCGGCTACCGGCACCCTCTCCGGCATGCCGGGCTTCGGCGACATCGGGCCCGTGAGCGTCGTGGTTCGGGCGGAGGATCCGAACGAGCCCGACCTCGCAGACGAGCTCGACGTGCAGTTCGAGGTCAGCGGAGCGGAGGTCTACTACAGCGAGGACTTCGAGGGCGCCTGCCCCAACGGCTGGACTCTCGCTGGTGACTGGCAGTGCGGCACGCCGACGAACGTCGGGCCTCCTTCGGCCCACGGCGGCACCCAGTGCCTGGCCACCAACCTCTCGGGCAACTACGACAACAGCCGTACCTACGCCGGCTCGAACGCGTCCTCGCCAACCATCGACCTCTCCACCGCGGTGAGGCCGATCGCCTGGTTCCGGATGTGGACTTGGACCGAGGGAGGCACCTACGACGGGGCCAACCTCCAGATCAGCACGAACGGCGGCACGAGCTACCAGGCCATGTCCGCGGTCTCGCCCGGCTACAAGTTCACGATCAGCAGCCAGGCGGCCTGGGGCGGAAACCAGTCCGGGGCCGGCTGGAACCTCGTCCGCGCCGACCTCTCGGCCTTCGCCGGGCAGCAGGTCAAGCTGCGCTTCGCCAACGCGAGCGACGGCTCCGTGAACTACCCGGGCGTCTACGTCGACGACCTCGTCGTCGTAGAGGCCGACTGATCCGTTAGGACAGGGGCGCTGCCGGCCAGCGGCAGCGCCCCGCGACCACATGAACGCCGCTCTCGGAGCTCCCGAGGGCGGCGTTCATTTTTTCGCCCGAAGAAGGGCGACGAGAACCACGTCGCATCCGTTCGAGCTGCGACTGTGCAAGCGGCATTCAACTCGATGACGTTGAATTCATAATGTTTCAATACATAGTATTTTTCCGAGGCCATCTTGCAGTGCGCGGGAATTGCTGGGGAAAATCAAGTCTGTCGCCTTCGGTTGGATTGCCGATCAAACGCTTTGACTTGCAGATGGATGAAAGCCGTCTATCCTCGTCGGCCACTGGGATGTATTCCGGCTTCGAGCCGGCTGGCTGGAGGGCTTCGCCCATGCGCGCGTTGGTGTCGGTCGTTTCGTTGCAATCCATTCGAGTCTGGGCGCTGGCGATCGTGCTGGCGCTCTCGTTCGCCGCCTGTGGCGGTGACGGTCCTTCGAACAACGGCGGAAGCGGCGGCGGGGTGACCGGAGGCACCGGCGGCCCCAGCGGCACCGGTGGCAGCGGCGGCCTCAGTGGCACTGGCGGCGACGGCACCGGCGGAACCGCTGGCGATGGCACCGGCGGCACCGCCGGCGATGGCACGGGCGGCACCGCTGGCGATGGCACGGGCGGCACCGGCGGTAATGCCACGGGCGGCACCGGCGGCGATGCCACGGGCGGCACTGGGGGCGGAGATCCGAGGCTGTGTCACGACGATGCCGACTGCGCCGAGCTCGCGGTCGGCCAGTGCGTCGTGGCGGCATGCAACAACGACGGAAGGTTCGAGGGGCCGCTCGACACCTGCGTCCTCGTCCATGCCGAGGTCGGCACCGCCTGCGACGACGGCCTCTTCTGCACCCTGGGCGACGCGTGCAACGAGGTAGGCGAGTGCGTCGGGAAGCTCCCCAACGATTGCGGCCTCGCGGCCACCGAATGCGGCGACGTCGCCTGTGACGAGCTGAGCGCGAGCTGTTCGCTGATCCCGATCGCCGACGGCACGAGCTGTGAGGCCGGGAGCCTCTGCGAGATCGCGGCCTGCGAGGCGGGCGAGTGCGTCGCCATGCCGAAGGACTGCTCCGGGATGGGCTCGGCTTGTGCGGTGGCCGCCTGTGATCCGGTTGACGGCGCCTGCATCGCCGAACCTCTCGACTCGGGCAGGTCCTGTACGGTAGCCGGGATGGGGCCGTGCGAGGTGGCGGCCTGTGACGGCGCCGGCGCCTGCGTCGCAGCGCCTCTTTCCACGGGCACGTCCTGTACGCTGGCCGGGATCGGACAGTGCGAGGTTGCGGCCTGCAACGCCACCGGCGCCTGCGTCGCCCAGCCACTCACCGCGGGCACGTCCTGTACGCTCGCCGGAATCGGACAGTGCGAGGCGGCGGCCTGCAACGCCACCGGTGCCTGTGTCGCCCAGCCTCTCGCTGCAGGCACGTCCTGTACGCTCGCCGGGCTCGGACAGTGTCAGGCGTCTGCGTGCAACAACGCCGGAGCCTGCGTAGCCGAGCCCCTCGCCGTGGGCACTTCCTGTGCCATCGCCGGGCTCGGGCAGTGTCAGGTGGCTTCGTGCGACAGCGCCGGCGCCTGCGCTGCACAGGCTCGCCCCGCCGGGACCGCTTGCACCATCGCGGGCCTCGGGCAGTGCAAGTCCTCGGCTTGTGATGCGGCCGGATCGTGCGCGGCCTCGAACCTCCCGAACGGAATCGCCTGCAACGACGGCAACCGGTGCACCGTCGGGGATGCCTGCTCCGCCGGTTCCTGCCTGGGTACCTACGACAGTCCCATCTGCCAGGCTACGGCGGTCTACCTCGTCGAGGGCTTCGAGGATTGCGCCGCCTCGGGCTGGACCTTCGCGGGCGAGTGGCAGTGCGGAAGGCCGACGTCCGGCCCGGGCAGGGCCCACTCCGGGACCGGTGCCTTCGCGACAAAGCTCGCGGGAAACTACGCCAACAACGCGACGTTCTCGGGCTCCATCGCCACCTCGCCGTCCATCGACCTCAGCGGCACGGACCGCCCCCTCCTCACCTTCTGGGCGTGGGTCGACACCGAAGGCGACACCACGTCTTCGTTGTTCTGGGACGGGTTCAACGTGAAGGTTCGCCGCTCCGATGAATCCAGCTTCGCCTTGGCCACGGTGGTGACTCCTCCCTACCGTGGGATCATCTCTGGCGGCGGTGAGCAGGCCTGGGGAGGCTACTATTCGAGCCTCGGCTGGCAGCGGTACTCGGTCGATCTGAGCGCATACGCAGGTGACACGGTTCAGGTGCGGTTCGCATTCCGTTCGGACAGCAGCACCACCGCCGCAGGCGTCTACGTCGACGATCTGACGATCTCCGAGCCCTACGCGATCCCTCTCTCGATCGCCGGCGGGTCATTGCCTGCGGTGGTGTACTCGGGCCATTCGACCGTTTCCTTGCCGCTCGGTTGGTTCGGGGATGGGACGACCTCCAGCGTGACGTGGAGCATCGCCGATGGAGTGAACCACGGCTGGCTCGCCATCGATCCGGTGACAGGGCTGTTGACCGGAACGCCGACGTCGGCCGACGTCGGGCCCGTCTCCCTCACGGTCCGCGTTTCCGACAACGATCTCCCGGCCAAGTACGCGGAGCGGACCTTCACGACGACGGTCGAGGACCTCGGCTCGAACGTCCTCTACTACTCCGATTTCGAGTCCGATTGCTCGAGCTGGACGCTCGGCGGCGAGTGGCAGTGCGGGATACCGTCGAACGTCGGGCCGTCCGCGCCTGTATCCGGCGAGAGGCTCCTGGCGACCAAGCTCACCTCGAATTACAGCAACGATCAGTCCTACGCGACGAACGTCGCGACCTCGCGCCCGATCGACCTGACCCAGGCGGTCCATCCGAAGCTGCGGTTCTGGGGGTGGTACAAGACCGAGTCGTGCTGCGATGGCTTCAACGTCAAGGTCAGCACCAACGGGACGACCTACACGCAGCTGACCAGCGTCGAACCGGCCTACACGAACTTCATCGACGGCCAGAACGCTTGGTCGGGCGACTCCTCTGGATGGAAGCAGTTCACGCTGGATCTTCGCGCCTACGCGGGCCAGACCGTTCGGCTGCAATTCTCCTTCCGGAGCGACGGCAGCTCCGTCGACGCCGGCGCCTACATCGACGACCTCATGATCATCGAGGGCGCGTTGGATCCCATTTCCCTCGTCGCCACCGGCTTGCCGGACGCCCACTTCGGTTCTCGCTACGTGTCCGGCTTCGCGAGGCGAGGTGGCTCACGGCAGGCGGTGTGGAGCATCGTCAGCGGTACGAACCACGAGTGGCTGTCCATCGATCCGGTCACCGGAAACATCTCCGGTATGCCGCCAGACCCGAGCTCGGGACCGGTCGAGCTCCGGGTCCGCGTGCAGGAGCCGACGCTCCCTTCGAACTCCGCCGAGGGAGACTTCAGCTTCGCGATCATCGGCGTGCCTCGGGATCCCAACCTCCATTTCGCGGAGGACTTCTCCAACTGTCTCGCCGGGTGGACCTTCAATCCCGACTGGCAGTGTGGAACCCCGACCACGGTGGGGCCGTCTGCCTGTCATTCGGCGCCGGGTTGCATCGGCACGAACCTCTCCGGCAACTACCGTGACAACCTCCCCTGGGGGTCGACCGTCGCCGACTCCCCCGTGATCGATCTCACCGACGCGGACGATCCGATCCTCTCCTTCTGGGCTTGGGTCAGGACAGAGGCGAGCTACGACGCCTTCAACGTGAAGGTCAGCACGAACGGTGGTGCCACCTGGAGCCTGCTGACGGGCGTGAACCGAGCCTACGACGGAACCGTCGCCGGCGAGCTGAGCTGGGGAGGCGATCGCACCGCTCAGGGCTGGGAGCTCTACAAGGTGGACCTGGGCGCGTATGCCGGCCAGACCATCCGGCTCCGGTTTGCGTTCAGGAGCGACGGCAGCGGCAACTACGCGGGCGTCTACATCGACGACCTCGCCATCGGCGAGAAGTCCAACGAGCCCGTGAGCATCGTCACGGCGAATACCCTGCCTGACGCCTTCGTCGACAGAGCGTGGACGACGGCCCTGGTCAAGGGCGGCGGCTCCTCCCAGGCGGCTTGGACCCTGGTCTCCGGACCCGACTGGCTGCAGCTCGACGCCGCCACCGGCCGGCTCAGCGGCATGCCGGGCCCTGGCGACGTGGGGACGATGAACCTGACCGTCCAGGTCGCCGAGCCCCGGAACCCGACCAACTCGGCCACCAAGGACTTCACTTTTGAGGTGTTCGAGATCGAGCCCGGACAGATCTGGACGTCGACCTTCGATCGCTGCTCGGCGAACTGGAGCATGGGTGGGGAATGGCAGTGCGGGACGCCCTCGAGCGTCGGCCCGTCGAGCTGCCGCACCGGTTCCAACTGCCTGGCAACGCGTCTTGCGAGCAACTACAACGACGATGCTTCCTTTACGACCTCAATCGCAACGTCGTCGCTCATCGATCTGAGTGAGGCTTCGAGCCCCATCTTGACCTTCTGGGCGTGGGTCGACACGGAAGGTTCGACGTCGTCGTCGACGTTCTGGGACGGCTTCAACATCAAGATCCGCCGTACGGGAGAAACGACCTTCACCCTGGCCACCGAGGTGGCGCCCCCCTACCGTGGGACGCCCTCGGGAGCCTCCGAGTTGGCCTGGGGTGGCTACTACGCGACCCTTGGTTGGAAGCAGTACTCCGTCGATTTGAGCGGGTACGAGGGAGGTTCGATCCAGGTGCAGTTCGGCTTCCGATCCGATGGCGGCACCACCGCAGCCGGCGTGTACATCGACGATGTCGTGATCACCAACGGCGCATACGTGCCGCTCTCGATCAACGCCGCCAACCTCCCGATGGGCGGATCGGGCTTGCCCTACCAAGCGTCGTTCACCAAGACCGGTGGCACCGCGGCTGCGGTCTGGAGCATGGCCCCGGGCCAGAACGCCTCGTGGCTGATCTTCGACCCGGCCACCCAGCGGATCTCCGGGACCCCGTCGGTCTCCGATGTGGGTACCGTGAGTTTCACGCTGCGCGTGGAGGAGCCGAGCCGCCCGTCGAACTTCGACGAGAAGACGTTCGAGTTCGAGGTGGTCGAGGTCTCCGCCGAACCCAGCTTCGTGGAGAGCTTCGACGATGGAGCGGACGGCTGGACCTTGACGGGCGATTGGGAGCACGGAAGCCCGACCAACGTGGGCCCCGCCGCCTGCCACTCGGGCTCTGGCTGCATCGCGACCAAGATCGATGCCAACTACAACAAGACCTCCTCCCTCACTTTCTCGGCGAACTACGCCGAGTCCCCGCCCGTCCTCGTTCCGCGTGGGCCCCCGTCCACGCTCACGTTCTGGGCTTGGGTCAGCACCCACAGCGGGCGATGGGACAGCTTCCAGGTGCAGGTCCGCAGGGCTTCCGAATCGAGCTTCAGCGTTCCGACCGCCGCCGACGTGGATCCTCCGTACACCGGGTGGGCCATCGCCTCCTCCTTGTCGTGGGGCGGCGAGCTCGACCAGCTCGGATGGCGCCGATACTCGGTCAACCTCGCAGCCTATGCGGGCGAGCCGATCGTGGTCCGCTTCGCGTTCAACGTGGGCACGACCAGCAACCACTCGGATCCCGGCGTCTACATCGACGACGTGCAGATCCAGCACAAGGTTTTCGTCGCGCCCTCGATCACGCCGGTCATCGTCTCCGATGCCTGGGCGAACGTGGCCTACACGCAGCGGCTGGAGAAGACCGGAGGCGCGGCGGGCGCGAGGTGGAGCATCGAGGGCGGCTGGAACCACGCCTGGCTCGCCATCGATCCGATCACCGGCACCCTCACGGGCGTCCCGGGCATCGGGAATATCGGACCCGTGAGCGTCGTGGTGAGGTCGGAGGATCCCAACGATCCCGACCTCGCGGACGAGCTCGACGTGCAGTTCGAAGTGAGCGGCGCGCAGGTCTACTACAGTCAGGATTTCGAGGGTGCCTGCGCCAGCAACGGCTGGACTCTCCTGGGCGACTGGCGGTGCGGCACGCCGACGACCGTCGGCCCTCGCGCTGCGCACGGCGGCACCCAGTGCATCGCCACCAACCTCTCGGGTGACTATTCCAACAACCAGAGCTACGCCGGAAACAGCGCGACGTCGCCGATCATCAACCTCTCCGGCGCGTCTCACCCTGTCGCCTGGTTCCGCATGTGGCTCTTCACGGAGGGAAGCACGTTCGACGGCGCCAACCTCCAGGTCAGCACCAACGGTGGCACGAGCTACCAGGTCGTCACGACGACCTCTCCTTCGCCCAGGTTCACGATCAGCAGCCAGTTGGCGTGGGGCGGCGAACACTCGGGAGCCGGGTGGACCCTGGTTCGAGCCGACCTCACCGCCTTCGCGGGGCAGCAGGTCAAGCTGCGGGTCGGCCTCGCGACGGACGGCTCGGTGGTGTTCCCCGGCGTCTACATCGACGATCTCGTCGTCGTAGAAGCCGACTGATCCGGCAGGACCGGGGCGCTGCCGACGAACGGCAGCGCCCCGCACCGACACGCGCGCCGCCCTCGGATCTCCCGAGGGCGGCGTTCGTGTTTCTCGGGCAAGAAGTCCGAGACAAGAGGAAACCCTGACGCATCCGTTCCGAGTGCGACTGTGCAGGTGGGATGCAATCAATTGGTAGCGTAGTCATAATGTTTCACGACGTAGGGTTTTTCCGATGCGGTCTCTTAACGCCTCGTGATTACTTGGTAAAATTCGGGCTCTCGCTTTCGCGTGGATCGTCGATCAAACGTTTTGACTTGCAGGTGGATGAAACCCGTCTATCCTCGTCGGCCATTGGCATGTATTCCGGCTTCGAGCCGGCTGGCTGGAGGGCTTCGCCCATGCGAGCGTTGGTGTCGGTCGTTTCGTTGCAATCCATTCGACTCTGGGTGCTGGCGATCGCGCTGGCGTTCGCGTTTGCCGCCTGTGGCAGTGAAGGCTCATCGAGCCCCGGCGGAAGCGGCGGCGGGGTGACCGGAGGCAGTGGTGGCCCCAGCGGCACCGGCGGCACCGGCGGCCCCAGCGGCACCGGTGGAACCGGCGGCCCGAGTGGCACTGGCGGCAGCGCTGGCGATGGTACCGGCGGCACCGCAGGCGATGGCACCGGCGGAACCGCCGGCGATGGCACGGGCGGCACCGGCGGTGATGCCACGGGCGGCACCGGCGGCGATGCCACGGGCGGCAGCGGCGGCGGTGGTCCGTTGCTGTGCGACGACGACGCCGACTGCGCCGAGCTCGCGGTCGGGCAGTGCGTCGTGGCGGCCTGCAACAACGACGGAAGGTTCGAGGGGCCGCTCAATACCTGCGTTCTGGTCCGGGCGGAGGTCGGCACCGCCTGCGATGACGGCCTCTTCTGCACCCTGGACGACGTCTGCAACGAGGTCGGCGAGTGCGTCGGAAAGCTCCCCAACGATTGCGGCCTCGCGGCCACCGAATGCGGCGACGTCGCCTGCGACGAGCTGAGCGCGAGTTGCTCGCTGGTCCCCGTCGCCGACGGCACGGGGTGCGAGGCGGGCAGCCTCTGCGAGATCGCGGCCTGCGAGGCGGGCGAATGCGTCGCCATTCCGAAGGACTGCTCCGGGATGGGCTCGGCCTGTGCGGTGGCCGCCTGCGATCCGGTCGACGGCGCCTGCATCGCCGAGCCTCTCGACCTGGGCACGTCCTGTACGCTCGCTGGAGTCGGGCAGTGCGAGGTGGCGGCCTGCAACGCCACCGGCGCCTGCGTCGCCCAGCCTCTCACCGCGGGCACGTCCTGTACGCTCGCCGGAATTGGACAGTGTGAGGCGGCGTCCTGCAACGCCACCGGTGCCTGTGTCGCCCAGCCTCTCGCTGCGGGCACGTCCTGCACCCTCGCCGGGCTCGGGCAGTGCCAGGTGGCTTCGTGCAACAGCGCCGGCGCCTGCGCCGCGGAGCCTCGGCCCGTTGGAACCGCGTGCACGATCGCGGGCCTCGGTCAGTGCCAGAGCGCCTCTTGCAATACGGCCGGCTCGTGCGCGGCCTCGACCGTCCCCAACGGGACCACTTGCAACGACGGTGATCGATGCACGATCGGGGACGCGTGCGTCGCCGGCGCTTGCGCGGGAACCTTCGACGGGCCTGTCTGCCTGGCGGCTTCGACCTACCTCGCCGAGGGATTCGAGGACTGCGCCGCCTCCGGCTGGACCTTCGCTGGCGAGTGGCAGTGTGGAGCGCCGACCTCGGGTCCGGGTAGGGCCCGCACCGGCAGTGGCGCCTTCGCGACGAAGCTCGCCGGGAACTACGCCGACAACGCCTCGTTCGCGACCTCCATCGCCACCTCGCCGGCCATCGACCTCAGCGGTTCGACGAACCCCGTCCTCACCTTCTGGGCGTGGGTCGACACCGAAGGCTCGACCTCGTCTTCGACGTTCTGGGACGGGTTCAACGTGAAGGTGCGCCGCGCGGGAGAATCGACCTTCACACTGGTCACCGCGGTGACGCCTCCCTACCGTGGAACGGCCTCGGGGACCACCGAGCAGGCCTGGGGCGGCTACAACGCGAGCCTCGGGTGGCAGCCCTACACGGTCAATCTGAGCGCGTACGCAGGTGGCTCGATCCAGGTGCAGTTTGCGTTCCGCTCGGACAGCAGCACCAACGCGGCCGGCGTCTACGTCGACGATCTGACGATCACCGAGCCCTTCGCCGTTCCGCTCGCGATCTCTGGCCGGGAATTGCCTTCGGTGGTGTACGCGGGCTATTCGACGGCCCTGCAGCTCGTTCGCACCGGAGGTGGGACCTCCTCCGTTACGTGGAGCATCGCCGGCGGCGTGAACAACGGCTGGCTCTCGATCGATCCGGTCACGGGGCTGCTCTCCGGGACGGCTTCCTCAGCCGACGCCGGTCCCGTGTCCGTCACCGTCCGCGTGACGTCCGATGATTTCCCTGCCAACTTCGCGCAGAGGACCTTCACCACGACGGTGGAGGATCTCGGCTCGAACCTCCTCTACTTCACCGACTTCGAGACGGATTGCTCGACCTGGACCCTCGGGGGAGACTGGCAGTGTGGGAAACCGTCGAACGTCGGGCCCGCCGCGGTGTCCGGCGACAGGCTCCTGGCGACCAGGCTGGACTCGAACTACAACAACAACCAGGCCTTCGGGACGGCCACGGCGACCTCGCCGGCGATCAACTTGACGCAGGCGAGCCATCCGAGGCTTCGGTTCTCGGGATGGTACAAGACGGAGTCGGGCTTCGACGGCTTCAACGTCAAGATCAGCACCGACGGGACCAACTACACGCAGCTGACCAACGTCGAGCCGGCGTACACGTCCACCGTCAACAGCCAGGCTGCGTGGTCGGGAGACTCGCTGGGTTGGAAGGAATTCAAGGCCGATCTCAGCGCCTATGTGGGCCAGAGCATCAGGTTGCGCTTCGACTTCCGGAGCGACGGCAGCAACGTCGATGCCGGCGTCTACATCGACGACATCATAATCACCGAGGCGGCGCTTGATCCCGTTTCGATCGTCGCGAGCGGCTTGCCCGACGCCCACTTCGGCTCCCGCTACGTGGCCGGTTTCACCAGGCGTGGTGGCTCGCGGCTCCCGGCGTGGAGCATCGTCAGCGGCACGAACCACGGGTGGCTCACGATGGATCCGATCACCGGAACCATCACGGGCCTGCCGCCGGACCCGAGCTCGGGACCGGTCCAGCTCCGGGTCCGCGTGCAGGAGCCGCTGCTCCCCTCGAATTTCGCAGAGGCAGACTTCAGCTTCGCGATCGTCGGTCCGCGGGACCCCGGCGTCCACTTCGCCGAGGACTTCTCCAACTGTTCTGCGGGCTGGACCTTCAATTCCGACTGGCAGTGCGGCACCCCGAGCGTCGTCGGTCCGTCCGCTTGCCATTCGGAGCCGGGTTGCATCGGCACAAACCTCACCGGCAACTACCGTGACAACCTCGCCTGGGCGACGACCGTCGCCGACTCCCCGGTGATCGATCTGATCGACGCGGACGACCCTACCCTCTCGTTCTGGGCATGGGTCCATACGCAGTCGACCACGACGGACGCCTTCAACGTGAAAGTCAGCACGAACGGTGGTTCCACCTGGAGCCTGCTGACGGGCGTTAGCCGAGCCTACGACGGAACCGCTGGAGGCGAGCAGGCCTGGGGCGGGGATCGCAGCGCTCAGGGCTGGGAACGCTACAAGGTGGACCTCGGCGCCTACGCCGGCCAGACCATCCGGCTCCGGTTCGCGTTCCGCAGTGACGGCAGCACCAATCGCGCCGGCGTCTATATCGACGACCTCGTCATCGGCGAGAAGTTCAACGACCCAGTGAGCATCACCTCGGCCAGCGTCCTCCCCGACGCCTTCGTCGGAAACCCGTGGTCGACGAGGCTCCTCAAGACGGGCTCCTCTCGGGGGACCTGGACCATCGTCTCCGGGCCGGCATGGCTGCAGATCGACGCCGCCACCGGCCGGCTCATCGGCACGCCCGGCCCAGGCGACCTGGGGACCGCAAACGTGACCGTGCACGTCGCCGAGCCCCTGAACCCGACCAACGGCGCCACCAAGGACTTCACCTTCGAGGTGGTCGAGATCGAAGCCGGACAGGTGTGGGCGTCGAGCTTCGACCGCTGCTCGGCGAACTGGGTCCTGACCGGGGAATGGCAGTGCGGAACCCCGACCAGCGTAGGCCCGTCGAGCTGCCGCACCGGCAGCAACTGCATGGCCACTCGGCTCGCGAGCGACTACGTCAACGACGTTGCCTTCGCGGCCTCGACCGCCACATCTCCGGCGATCGACCTCTCTGCATCGAGTGGCGCGAAGCTCACCTTCTGGACCTGGATCAGCACGGAAGAATGCTGTGATGGCTTCAACCTCAGGGTCAGCACGGATGGCGGCGCGACCTACGCACTCCACAACGCCGTGACGCCTGCCTACAACACGACCATCGACTCGCAGACTGCCTGGACCGGCAACCGCTCCGCCCAGGGCTGGCAGATGTTCTCTGCCGACCTCGCGGCCTTCGACGGCCAGAGGATCCGGTTGCGGTTCAGCTTCCGTTCCGACGGAAGCGGCGTTGGGCCCGGGATCTACATCGACGATCTCGTGATCACCGACGGTCTCTATGTGCCCCTCTCGATCAACACGACTCCCCTCTCGCAGGGCCGCGTGGACGTGCCCTACCAGGCGTCCTTCACCAAGACCGGTGGCACCTCCCAGGCGGTCTGGAGCATGACCCCGGGCCAGAACGCATCGTGGCTGAGCTTCGACTCCGCCACGAAGCGGATCTCCGGAACCCCGTCGGCCTCCGATCTGGGCGTCGTGAGCTTCACCCTGCGTGTGGAGGAGCCGGGCAATCCGTCGAACTTCCGCGAGAGGACGTTCCAGTTCGAGGTGGTGCAGCTCCCCGAAGGGTTCAGCTACGCCGAGGGTTTCGAAGTGGGCTCCGGGGGGTGGACCTTGAGGGGTGATTGGGAGCACGGGACCCCGAGCAACGTGGGCCCGGCCGAGTGTCACTCGGGCTCCCGGTGCCTCGCTACGAAGATCGCCGGCAACTACACGAAGGACTCCAGCCTCACCTTCGCGACGAACTACGCGGAGTCCCCGCCCCTCGTCGTCGCATCTGGGGCTCCGTCCACGCTCGTCTTCTGGGCCTGGGTCAGCACCCACAGCGGGCGATGGGACAGCTTCCAGGTGCAGGTCCGCAGGGCCTCTGAATCGAGCTTCACCGTCCCGGCGGCCGCCAACGTGTCCCCGCCGTATTCCGGGTCCTCTGCCACTACGTCGTCGTGGGGTGGCGAGCTCGACCAGCTCGGCTGGCGCCGGTACGCGGTCAACCTCTCGGCCTATGCAGGCGACACGATCGTGATCCGCATCGCGTACAACATCGGGATTACCTCCGCCCACTCGGATCCGGGCGTCTACGTCGACGACGTGCAGATCCTGGAGACGAGTCGCGTCGCTCCTTCGATCTCCCCGGTGAAGGTCTCCGACGCCTGGGTGAACGTGCCCTACACGCAGCGGCTGGAGAAGACCGGAGGCGCGGCGGGTGCGGGTTGGAGCATCGTTGGCGGCTGGAACCACGCCTGGCTCGCCATCGATCCGGTCACCGGCACCCTCACGGGCCTCCCGGGCTTCGGCGACATCGGACCCGTGAGCGTCGTGGTGCGGGCGCAGGATCCCAACGACCTCGACCTCGCGGACGAGCTCGACGTGCAGTTCGAGGTGAGCGGGGCGCAGGTCTACTACAACCAGGACTTCGAGGGGCCATGCGCCAGCAACGGCTGGACCCTCATGAACGACTGGCGGTGCGGCACGCCGACGACCGTCGGCCCTCGCGCTGCGCACGGCGGCACCCAGTGCCTCGCCACCAACCTCTCGGGCGATTACTCCAACAACCAGACCTACGCCGGCAACAGCGCGACGTCGCCGACCATCAATCTCACCGGCGCGTTGCACCCGGTCGCCTGGTTCCGCATGTGGATCTTCACCGAGGGAACCACGTTCGACGGAGCCAACCTCCAGGTCAGCACCAACGGTGGCACGAGCTACCAGGTCGTCACGACGACCTCTCCCTCGCCCAGGTTCACCGTCAGCAGCCAGTTGTCGTGGGGCGGCGATCAGTCTGGAGCCGGGTGGATCCTCGTCCGAGCCGACCTCACCGCCTTCGCTGGCCAGCAGGTCAAGCTGCGGATCGGCCTCGCGACGGACAGCTCGGTGGTGTTCCCCGGCGTCTACATCGACGACATCGTCGTAGTCGAAGCCGACTGACCTGAAGGATTGGGGCGCTGCCAACCATCGGCAGCGCCCCGCGTCTTAGCCGAGCAGCGGGAGCCCTACGGGCTCCCGCTGCTCGAAGAGCGATGGAAAAACGAATGGCGCGGGCTCTCACCCGCGCCATCGTATTTTCAAGCGATTGATTCGACCGGCTCGCTACGCCTCGACCACTCGCAGCAGCCGCTTCTCTTCCTCGACGGGGAAGGACACCGGGTACTTGCCGCTGAAGCAGGCGTCGCAGAAGCCCTTGCCGTCGCTGCCGACCGACTCGTAGAGGCCCTCGAGCGAGAGGTAGCCCAGGGTGTCGGCGGTGATGTACTTCGCGATCTCCTCCACCGAGTGCGAGGCGGAGATGAGCTCGCTGCGGGTGGGGGTGTCGACGCCGTAGTAGCAGGGCCAGGAGGTGGGCGGGCTGGAGATCCGCATGTGGATCTCCTTGGCGCCGGCCGCCCGGAGCATCTTCACGACCTTGCGGCTGGTGGTGCCCCGGACGATCGAGTCGTCGACGACGACCACGCGCTTGCCCTCGAGGACCCGGCGCAGGGCGTTCAGCTTCAGCTTCACGCCGAAGTGGCGGATCTGCTGGGTGGGCTCGATGAAGGTGCGTCCGACGTAGTGGCTGCGGACGATGCCCATGCCGAAGGGGATCCCGCTGGCCTCGGCGTAGCCGATGGCGGCCGGGACGCCGGAGTCGGGGCAGGGGATCACCAGATCGGCCTCGACCGGATGCTCCTTGGCCAGGATGGCGCCCTGGCGCGTGCGGGACTCGTACACGCTCCGTCCGAAGACGAGGGAGTCGGGCCTGGCGAAGTAGACGTGCTCGAACACGCAGCGGGCGGCGGGGGCGGGCGCGAAGGGGTGAAGGCTCTTCACGCCGTTGCGGTCGATGACCACCATCTCGCCCGGCTCGATCTCGCGCACGTACTCGGCCTCGATGAGGTCAAGGGCGCAGGTCTCGCTGGCCAGGATCCAGGCGCCCTTGAGCTTGCCCAGGATCAGCGGCCGGAAGCCCCGCGGATCGCGGACGCCGATGAGCTGGTCGTCGCTGAGGAAGAGGAGGGAGTACGCCCCGTGCACCTGCTCGAGGGCGAGCCGGATCCGCTCGGTGAGCTCTCGCTCCGGCTGCCGCGCGACGAGGTGGAGGACGACCTCGGTGTCCGAGGAGGAGAAGAAGATCGCGCCCTGGCCCTCGAGCGTCCTCCTGGCGGACTCGGCGTTGACGAGGTTGCCGTTGTGGGCGATGGCGAGGGGCTTGCCCCCGCAGTCCACGGCGAAGGGCTGGGTGTTCTTGATCCCGCGGCCGCCGGCGGTGCTGTAGCGGACGTGCCCGATCGCGGTGGAACCCGGCAGCTTGGCCAGCTTCCCGGCGTCGAAGACGTCGGTGACCAGGCCCAGCTCCTTGTGCAGGTGGAGGGAGGTGCCGTCCGACGAGACGATGCCGGCTGCCTCCTGTCCGCGATGCTGGAGGGCGTGGAGTCCCAGATAGGTGAGGTTCGATGCTTCGGGATGCCCCCAAATCCCGAAGACGCCGCATTCTTCCTTGAGCTTGTCGAACATTTGCGGTGGGGAACACTATACCCGCCCTCAATCCTCCGCCAGCGCGATCGAAATCGACCAGAAGAAAAGAAGAGCGTTTCCGCGCGGAGCGCGGCTGAAGAAGTCGGGCCCGCTTCTGCGGGGCCGATTTCTTCATACGCGAGCGATTTGGTCGATCGGATCGACCCCGTCCCCCGATCGATCGTACAAGGGCCCGTCGTGAGGAACCCCAAGGCAGGCGTGCGATGACCGTGAAGCCCCCGAGGCGCGGGAGGAAGCTCCTCCTCGCAGGCCTGTCGCTGCCTCTCTTCTTCGGGCTCGCGTCCCTGGACTGGCGCCCCGCGGCGGACGAGGTTCCGCCCCGGATCGTCTCCGCGGCCTCGCGGACGGGGATCCTTCTGGCCGGCGCAGGGAAGGCCGAGATCCGCCTGCCCGCCGACGCCACCCTCGCCGGATACAGACCCTTCGGCCGAATGGCGCGCGACGCCGGGCGCCCCGTCTACGTCCGCTCCCTCCTCCTGGAGGTCGGAGGACTCCGGACCGCGATCGTCTCGGCGGAGCTGATGACCCTGCCTTCGTCGCTGGCCGCCGGAATCACGGAGCGCCTTCGGGCCGAGGGGGCGGGCTGCGGAATCGTCGCCGCCACCCACACCCACTCCGGGCCCGGAGGCTACGACCGCGAGGCGCTTCCCCAGGCGGTCGGCGTCGGCCGCTACGACGACGAGGTCGAGAGGGCGATCCTGGACGCGGCCTCGGCCTCCCTGGCTGCAGCAAGGGCGGAGCTGGCGCCGGCCGAGCTCCGGATCGGCGAGGACCTCGCGGGCCTGGGCTCCAACCGCGATCGGCCGGAGAGCCCGTCGGACGATCGCCTCACGGTAGTCCGCCTCGATCGCCCGGCTGGCGGAAGGATCGCCGAGGTCGGGCGCTACTCCGCCCACCCGACGCTCCTCTCGCGCTTCGTGGGGCCGAGCGGGGACTGGCCCGGCGCCTTCATGTCCCGGGTGGAGGAGGAGGGTGGGGTGGCCATCCTGCTCCAGGGCGCAGCGGGCGACGCCCGTGCCGCCGTCGGCCGGACCCCGCCCATCGACGCCGACGATCCGATCGAGCGCTTCGCCGCGGGCCTGGCCACTCGCCTGGGCGACGTCCCTCTATTAGAAGTCCACGCCCCGGTCGCGCTCGGCTGCGCGGAGGCGGAGGTCGCGCTCCCTGCTCCCGACCTCGGCTCGATGGTCCCCTGGCCCCTGGGCCGCGTCGTCTCGAACGCCGCCTCCCTCGTCGCTCCGACCCGGGCCCCGATCACCGCCCTCCGCCTCGACGACCTCGTCCTCCTGGCGGTCCCCGGCGAGCCGACCTTCGGCGCGGCACTGGCGGGCGAGTCCGGAGTCTCGGCGTCGGGCCTTCGGGGCCGCACGGTCTCCCTGGCCGGCGCCTACGTGGGCTACGCGCCCCTCCCTGCCGATGTGGATGACAGGGTCTTCTCCTCCCGCTATGCATGGTTCGGTCCCGGACTGGCGGGGCGGCTCGCGCGAGGGCAGTCCGCTGCGGCCGAGGCCCTGCTCGCAAGGCCGGATCCCGAGGACTTGCAAAACGATCGCCCGGATGATCCGCGGACCCCGGGCGGTTCACCGGAGCAGCCGGGCCGGTAGCGAAAAGACCGACCAGTTACGCCTACTTGGCCGCGATTCGGGCAAGTGGCCGGGCGGGAAGTTTCGCTTGACAACAGATGGGTCCGAGATGATCTTGGGCCGCCTTTTTCCGTCCGAATTGCAGGCAAAGGTGTGTCAACGATGGCGGCGCCGTTCACTGCGGAGCAGCAGAAGAAGTTCGACGAGGAGATCGCCAAGCATCTCGCTCGGTTCCCCGAGGGCCGGAAGGCGGCAGCGATCCTTCCCGGTCTCCACATCGCCCAGGACATCCTCGGCTGGCTCTCGCCCGAGGCGATGCTCCAGGTGGCGCAGAAGTGCGAATCCACCCCGGAGCGCGTGCGCGAGGTGGCGAGCTTCTACGTGATGTACTTCCAGCAGCCCAAGGGGAAGCACGTCATCGACGTCTGCACCAACATCTCCTGCTCGCTGCGCGGCGCCGAGACGCTGATCCAGCACCTCGAGCAGAAGCTCGGCGTGCACATGGGCGAGACCACCGGCGATCAGCTCATCACCCTGCGCGAGTTCGAGTGCCTGGGAGCGTGCGGCAACGCCCCCGTGCTCCAGGTCGACTCCCGCTTCCACATGGACATGACGCTGAAGAAGGCCGATCAGCTCGTTGAAGACCTGCGCAAGCAGGCGGGGAAGAAGTCGTGAGCCAGTTCGAGCGCGTCCTCACCAAGAGCTGGGCCAAGCCGGGCAACCGGTCCTTCGCGGGCTACAAGGCGAATGGCGGCTACGATGCCCTCCCGATGGCGCTGAAGATGCAGCCGTCGGAGATCATCGACACCGTCAAGGCTTCGAACCTCCGTGGCCGCGGCGGCGCGGGCTTCCCCACGGGCATGAAGTGGAGCTTCGTGCCCAAGGACTCGCCCAAGCCCAAGTACCTCTGCATCAACGCCGACGAGTCCGAGCCGGGTACCTTCAAGGACCGTCTGATCATCGAGCAGGAACCGCACTCGCTCATGGAGGGGATCGCGATCGCCTCCTACGCCCTGGGTGTCCACACCTGCTACATCTACATCCGCGGCGAGTACCTGGAGCAGGCCGAGATCCTCGAGAAGGCCATCGCCGAGTGCTACGAGGCCGGGATCTTCGGCAAGAGCGTCCTCGGCTCGGGCTGGGCCCTCGACGTCTACGTGCACCGCGGCGCGGGCGCCTACATCTGCGGCGAGGAGACGGCCCTCCTGAACAGCCTCGAGGGCAAGAAGGGCTGGCCCCGGCTGAAGCCCCCGTTCCCTGCGGTCGTGGGCCTCTTCGGCTCGCCCACCGTGGTGAACAACGTCGAGACGATCAACACCGTGCCCACCATCATCAAGATGGGCGCGGAGAAGTACGCGGCCTTGGGCACGCCCAAGTCCGGCGGCACCCGCCTCGTCTGCGTCTCCGGCCACGTGAACAAGCCCGGGGTCTACGAGATCCCGATGACGCTCACCTTCGACGAGCTCATCCACGGCAAGGAGTGGTGCGGCGGCATCCCCGGCGGCCGCAAGGTGAAGGCCGTGATCCCCGGCGGCTCTTCCGCGCCCGTGCTCCACCACACCGAGCTCGACGTGGCCGCCGAGTACGAGGCCCTCAAGGCCAAGGACAACATGGCCGGCTCCGGCGCCGTGGTGGTGATGGACGACTCCACCTGCATGGTCCGGGCGCTGTGGCGGATCTCCAAGTTCTACGCCGAAGAGAGCTGCGGCCAGTGCACGCCGTGCCGTGAGGGCACGCCGTGGATGGAGCGGATCCTCCGCAAGATCGAGGAAGGGCAGGGCGAACACAAGGATCTCGCGCTGTTGAAGTCGGTGGTGAACGCGATCGCGCCGTACCCGCCCATCGGCCTCGGCACGACGATCTGCGCCCTCGGCGACGCGGCGGCGCTCCCCGTCCACTCCTTCGTCGACAAGTTCCGCGAGGAGTTCGAGCAGCACATCAACGAGCACCGCTGCCCGTTCCCGCATCCCTTCGGCATCCTCGCCGATGAGGGAGTCCGCTCATGACGCCGACCCTGGGTGTCCTCGTCTCCGAGTCGCTGCTCTTCTACCCCCTGGCGTTCGTCGCCGTGGCGGGGGCGCTCTCGATGATCCTCGCGCGTAGCCCGGTCTACGCCGCGATGAGCCTCGTGCTCACCTTCTTCGGGCTGGCCGGTCTCTACGTCCTCCTCTCCGCCGAGCTGATCGCCGCGCTGCAGATCATCGTCTACGCCGGCGCGATCATGGTGCTCTTCCTCTTCGTGGTGATGCTGCTGAACCTCGGAGAGGCGGAGCTCGAAGTGCCCAGGCTGACCCTCGGCGCCGCCGTCGGCGGCGGGGTCGCGCTCCTCTTCTGGTGCTTCTCGTACGTGGTCTTCGAGGGCTTTGGCGCTCCGCTCCCCGCCGTGCTCCCCGAGGGCTTCGGTCAGGTGGCGGAGGTCGGCAAGCTCCTCTACACCTCGTTCATCCTCCCGTTCGAGGCAACCTCCGTCCTGCTGCTGGTCGCGATCGTCGGCGCGGTGGTGGTCGCCAAGGCAAAGATCTAGCGATGGCAACCGTACCCCTCGCACATTACCTGGTGCTCGCCTCGGCCCTCTTCTCGGTGGGGCTCGCGGCGGTGCTCGTCCGGCGCAGCGCTCTCGTCGTCTTCATGGGCGTGGAGCTGATGCTGAACGCGGCCAACCTCACCTTCCTCGCCTTCAGCCGCGCCCACAGCGCGATGGAGGGCCACGCCATCGCCTTCTTCGTGATCGCGGTGGCAGCGGCAGAGGCGGCCATCGGCCTGGCCATCTTCATTGCCGTCTTCCGCACCCGGAAGACCGTCAACGTCGACGAGCTCGACGCGCTCAAGTACTAAGGGGAATCGAACTCAATGGAATGGCTCGATCCATCCAGGGGACTGCCCCAGGCGCTTCACTGGATCATTCTCCTGCCCCTGCTCGGCGCGGCGGTCAACGGCCTCCTCGGCAAGCGTCTGGGCCGCGGGAACGTCCACCTCGTCGCCCTGGGCGCGATCTTCGGCGCCTTCGTGGTCTCGGCGCTGGCGCTCTACCAGGTCTCCTACGGCGCTAGCTCGAAGATCTCCGAGCTCTGGTGGCACTGGTTCACCATCGGCGGCATCCCCGTCGAGATGGCGCTCTCCGTCGATCGCCTCTCGGCGATGCTCATCTGCGTGGTCACGGGGGTGGGCTTCCTCATCCACCTCTTCTCCACCGAATACATGAGCCACGACGAGGGGTACTGGCGCTACTTCGCCTACCTCAACCTCTTCGTCGCGGCGATGGCCACCCTCGTCCTCGGCTCGAACCTGCTCGTCATGTTCGTGGGCTGGGAGGGTGTGGGTCTCGCCTCGTACCTGCTCATCGGCTTCTGGTACACCGACGAGACCAAGGCGTACGCCGGCCGCAAGGCCTTCGTGGTCAACCGGATCGGTGACTTCGGCTTCCTCCTCGGCATCTTCACGCTGATCGGCCTCTTCGGCACGATCGACTTCGCCGAGCTCCAGGCGGCCTCCGCCACCCTGATCCCCACCGCCGTGCTCAAGGGCGGGATCTTCTCGGGCTGGACGATCACCGCGGCCCTCACCTTCGGCTGCCTGCTGCTCTTCGTGGGCGCCACCGGCAAGAGCGCGCAGATCCCGCTCTACGTCTGGCTCCCCGACGCGATGGCCGGCCCCACGCCGGTGTCGGCCCTGATCCACGCGGCGACGATGGTGACCGCCGGCGTCTACATGATCGCGCGGCTCTCCTTCCTCTACGTCTACGCGCCGGGCGCCATGGCCACCGTGGCCGTGGTGGGCGCCGCCACCGCCGTCTTCGCGGCGCTGATGGCCTACGCGCAGAACGACATCAAGAAGGTCCTGGCCTACTCCACGGTGTCGCAGCTCGGCTTCATGTTCATCGGCGTCGGCGTCGGCGCCTGGTGGGCGGCGATCTTCCACCTGGTGACCCACGCCTTCTTCAAGGCCTGCCTCTTCCTAGGCGCCGGCTCCGTCATGCACGGCATGAAGGACGAGACCGACATCCGGAAGTTCGGCGGCCTCCGCAAGGAGATGTGGCACACGTGGGCCACCTTCGGGATCTCCACCATCGCCATCACCGGCGTGATCCCGCTCTCGGGCTTCTTCTCGAAGGACGCGATCCTCCACGCCGCCCACGCGAACCCGAACATCTGGCACCCCTGGGTGCAGACCGTCACCTACGGCCTGGGCCTGCTGGCGGCGCTTTCCACGTCCTTCTACATGTGGCGCATGTTCAACCTCACCTTCAACGGTGAGCGCCGCGAGATGAAGGAGCACCACGCCCACGAGTCCGGCCCGGCGATGACGGGTCCGCTCTGGGTGCTCGCCGGTCTCGCCGTGGGCGCGGCCGTCTGGGGTCTCCCCCTCGCTGGCGGGGCGCGCTTCGAGCACTTCCTCCACGGCGTGTTCGAGCCTGCCAACCGCAACTTCCAGCGGGTGATGGAGCTCGGCGCCAAGGATCTCGGCGTCGCGGTTCCCCCGGCCGCCGGCCACGACCTGGCCGCGATGCTCCCGGGCTACCTGATCGCGCTCGCCATCGCCCTCCTGGGCTTCGGCATCGCCTGGTTCCTCTACCTCGGCCCCGGCAAGGGCAAGTCCGCCCTCATCGTCGAGAAGGCGCCTCGCCTCCACGCCGCCTTCGCCAACAAGTTCTACGTGGACGAGCTCTACGCAGCGGTCGTCATTCGCCCGCTCGGCGGCCTCGCCCGCGTCCTCTGGCAGGTGGTCGACAGCTTCACCATCGACAAGCTGGCGGTGAACGGGACCGCGGTGCTTACGGGCTGGATCGCCCAGCTCTTCCGCTACTTCCAGGATGGAAACGTGCAGCGCTACGCCTTGGTCATGGCCGTGTCCGCTGTCGCGATCCTCTGGGTCTTCCTCTTCTAGGAGCTGGATACCGTGGGTACCGCCCTCCACAATCTCCTCTCGATCGTCACGTTCCTCCCCCTCGTGGGAGCGGCGGTCGTGCTCTGCGTGCCCGAGGGTAAGCTCGGGCGCGGCATCGCCTTCTGGACGTCGATCGTCACCTTCGCCGTGAGCCTCGGGCTCCTCGGCGTCTTCGACACCGCCTCGACCGCGCAGTTCCAGCTCGAGACGAACGTCCCCTGGGTGAAGTCCGCCGGGATCGGCTACCACGTCGGGATCGACGGGGTCTCGCTGCTGCTGATCCTCCTGACGACCTTCCTCATGCCGATCGTGATCGCCTCGGCGAAGACCACGATCACCAAGCGGGTGAAGGAGTTCGCCGTCGCGGTCCTCGTCCTGGAGACGGCCATGCTGGGCGCGTTCATCGCCCTCGACATGGTGCTCTTCTACGTCTTCTGGGAGCTGATGCTCATCCCGATGTTCCTCATCATCGGCGTGTGGGGCTCCGAGAACCGCATCTACGCCGCGGTGAAGTTCTTCGTGTACACGATGGTCGGCTCGCTGCTGATGCTGGTCGCCATCCTCTACATGTACTGGCTCACGGGCGAGCAGGGCGCCGCGCGCAGCTTCGACTACGCCGCGTTCATGGCGCTGAAGATGGCGCCCCAGGTCCAGTTCTGGCTCTTCCTCGCCTTCGCCCTCGCGTTCGCGGTGAAGGTGCCGATGTTCCCGGTCCACACCTGGCTGCCCGACGCCCACGTGCAGGCGCCGGCCCCGGGCTCGGTGGTCCTTGCCGGCGTGCTCCTCAAGATGGGCACCTACGGCTTCTACCGCTTCGCCTTCCCCTTCTTCCCGTCGGCGACCTTCGAGCTGCGTTGGCTCATCGTGACGCTCTCGGTGATCGGGATCGTCTACGGCTCGCTGATGTGCATGGCGCAGCGGGACATGAAGAAGCTGATCGCCTACTCCTCGGTGGCCCACCTGGGCTTCGTGATGCTGGGCCTGTCGGCCTTCACCACTGCCGGCGTCACGGGCGCCGTCTACCAGATGCTGAACCACGGCATCTCCACCGGCGCGCTCTTCCTCCTCGTGGGCATGATCTACGAGAGGCAGCACACCCGCCTCATCTCGGACTACGGCGGAATCGCCCGGATCGTCCCGATGTTCGCGGCGGTCTGGCTGATCGTCACCCTGTCCTCGATCGGCCTGCCCGGTACGAACGGCTTCGTCGGTGAGTTCCTCATCCTCTCCGGCACCTTCGTCTCCAAGCTGCCCGGCGGCCTCTGGTTCGGCGGCATCGCCGCCACGGGCGTGGTGCTCGGCGCCGTCTACATGCTCTGGATGTACCAGCGCGTGTGGCAGGGCCCGGTGGTGCGGGACGAGAACCGCAAGATCCGGGATCTCACCCTGCGCGAGTGGGCGATCCTCGCCCCCCTCGTCGCGCTGATCTTCGTGATGGGCCTCTTCCCGACGCCGTTCCTCGGGCTCGCCGGACCGTCGGTGGAGCGCTTCGTTGGCCACCTCGAGCGCGCCAACCCCGCGCTCGCCGGCGACCCGGCCCCCTCGACCAGCCCGGCGGCTGCCGCAGCAGCGGCGGTGCCGGTGCGGCCGGCGGACGGCGTGCCCAGGCCGCGGATCGAGCCGCAGCTCGCGCCCAACCTCCCGCGGCGGTTCGACATCAAGCCCGGGAATGCTCCCAGGCCGATGCGGCCCCTCGAGCTGCAAGTGGCTCCGAGACAGCCTTCGAACGGTCCTGAAGCGAATCGGTAGCACCAGAAGCGATTGCAACGGAAAGAACGACGATGCCCCAGTTCTCCTCAGCCGACCTCCTCGCGCTCGCTCCGGCGCTCGTCCTCACGGCGGGGGCCCTCGTGCTGCTGATGCTCGAGGTCTTCCAGGACTCGGACAAGCGCGGCTACCAGGCGTGGTTCACCGCGGCCGTCGCGGGCCTCGCAGGGCTCACCGCCCTGCCGATGCTCGGCGCCGACCCGCATCCGATCGTCGCCGTGGCGGGCCGAGCCCCGTTCGCGGTGGCAGACAACTTCGGGGCCTTCATCGCCCTCATCGTCTGCGCCGGCCTCGCGATCTCCTCGCTCGTGGCGGGGAGCTTCCTCCACGCGCGCAACGCGAACCGCGGTGAGTACTACGCCCTGGCGATGTTCGGCGCCGTCGGCATGGTGCTGCTCGGGCAGGGCACCGACCTGCTCTTCATCTTCGTGGCGATCGAGATCATGAGCGTCTCGACCTACGCCCTCGCGGCCTTCCTGCGCCGCGGCGCGAAGCCTGCCGAGGCGGCGTTCAAGTACTTCCTCCTCGGCGCCTTCTCGACCGCGATCTACCTCTACGGCGCGGCGCTGGTCTACGGGGCCACCGGCGGCAAGACCGCTCTTGCCGACATCGCCAACGCGAGCGGCGGCGGCCTCCTCCTCGCCGCCGGCCTCTGCCTGGTGTCGGTGGGCTTCCTCTTCAAGGTGGCCGCGGCTCCCTTCCACATGTGGACCCCGGACGTCTACGAGGGCGCCCCCACGCCGGTGACCGCCTTCATGGCGGTGGGCGTCAAGGCGGCGGCCTTCGCTGCGCTGGTCCGCGTGCTCACCATCGGCTTCGGCGGCGAGACCCTCGCGAGCCCCGAGACGGGCTGGGGCAACGTGGTCGGCGTCCTCGCCCTGGCCACGATGCTGGTCGGCAACCTGCTCGCCGTTCCCCAGCGCAGCGTGAAGCGGCTCCTCGCCTACTCCTCGATCGCCCACGCGGGCTACCTGCTCCTCGGCGTCGCCGCTGCGGCGGTGCCCTCGGTGCGCGCGGTGGCGGGTGAGGGGATCCTCTACTACCTCGCCGCCTACACCTTCACCGGCGTCGGCGCGTTCGCGGTGGTCGCAGCGATCGAGCGCCTCGACGGCGAGGGGCCGATGACCTGGGACCTCGACCGCTTCGCGGGCCTCGCCAAGCGTCGTCCGGCGATGGCGCTGGCGATGGCGCTCTTCATGATGTCGCTCGCCGGCATCCCGCCCACCGCGGGCTTCATTGGGAAGCTCTACATCTTCCGGGCGGCCATCGACGCCAAGCTCTACGGGCTCGCCGTCGCCGGCGTGCTGACCAGCGTGGTGGGCGTCTATTACTACCTGCGCGTGGTGGTCTACATGTACATGCGCGAGCAGGAGGGCGTGCAGCACCCGATCCCCGAGTCGCGGCCGGCCATGGCGGTCGCTCTCGCCGCCGCCGCCATCGGGACGGTCCTCCTCGGGATCCTCCCCTCGCTGATCGGCGACGCGGCCAGCGCGTCGGCGCTGGTCTTGGGCGGGTAGAAGCGCTACCCCCTCATCGGGCGCAAAACGACGGGGTCGGGCGAAAGCTCGGCCCCGTTTGCTGTCTTGGGGCGGTCGGGCGCGCGGGGAGCAGCGGGATCGCGGATTGCGACCTCGTCTTTGCTCCTACGAGAGGGCGAGTCGAGCCGCGTGCCGCGCGCTCCTCACCAGATCGGTGAGCGCGCTCGCCGTGAAGGGCCTCTCGAGCTGCAGCGCGGTGGGAACCTGCTTGCGCGCAGCCCGCAGCGCCTCGGGGTGGGGGCTGCAGAGGACCGGAAACGGGAGCCCCGGCGCGGCGCTGAGGCGCTCGGCGATGCGTCCGGTGAGGAATCCGGCCAGGACGAGGGCGTCTCCGTCCTGCAGCAGGAGGTTGATGACCACGGCGTCGAAGGCGCCCCGCTCCAGGGCGGCCCTGGCGTCTGCCGTGTTGCTCGTCTCGAAGACGAGATGGCCGTCCAGGCGCATGGCGATCGCCAGCGCGCGTCGGAAGTTGGCCTCGTCGTCCACCAGAAGTACCGAGAGCATGCGGAGCTCTAAGGCCTTTTCGTTTCCGCCCCGCGGGTGGCAGGGCTACGTGCGAGCCGGACGGCATCACATCGACATCGAGGATCGGGCGAATGCATCGTCCGTACCAGGGGGCTTTTGCGGCCCGATGCGATTTTTCGCGGACGAGGTGAAGGGAGCCGATCGCTTGATGCGTCTGTAGTGGGCGGAAGGGCCGAGGGAGCGGGTGAGAGCCCGCGGGAGGTAGGGCCTTCCAACCTCGAGGCTCGGGAGGGAGCCTCGGGGTGCGTCGGGGGACGCGGAGGGGGGAGCCACCAGGGGACGCGCTGAAGTTCGGCGCGGGGAAGGTGGCAGGGAGCCTGGTCGGGAGCCTGGTCGGGAAGCATCCGGCCAGGAAGCCGCCAGGAAGCCGGGAGCGGGGCTTCAGGGCCTGCCTGGGGGGCTGCTGGAGGGGGGCCGGAGCGACCGCTGGGGATCGGTTTGGGAGGCCGATCGGAGGGGCGGTAGCTCGGGCAGAAAAAAGGCAGAAAAAAAGAGAGCGGGCTCGGCACCGGGGGGAGTGCCGAGCCCGCTCAGGGATGAAGTCCGGCGGCCAATGGCGCGGAAGGGGGGGGACCAACCTGCTGCCCGGCACCAGACTTCGTTCGGGGCATGTGCAGACAGCGTGCCAACGTCGTCGATCCCGAAAAGGCCCAGGATTGGCGGTTTGGCGCCCCAATACGCCCATCCGTCGCGTAGTTATCTTTCAGATTTGCGATCCTGCTATGTTGGTTTCCCAACATATCCAACAATTGCAGGCGCTTGCGCGGATTTCGTTTCTGAATTGACGGATTGCAGAAGTGAAAGATGGTCGACTCGACCTCCGCTTCGTGGAGGTGTCCCACTCGGGCCCATAGCGAGCCCCGACCGCCGCACGATCGGAGCCACTCTCGGCCCGTAGGAGCCGAGGACGAGGGTCAGCCGAGGCCCAGTCGCCGAGACTTCCGCCACAGGGTGGTGGGGGAGACCCCGAGCTCGCGCGCCACAGCGGCGAGGTCGCCGGGGTTCCTCTCCATCGCGGCGGCGATGGCGGCCCGCTCGGCCTGATCCACGACGTCCGACAGGCGCATGACGTCCGAGGAGGGCGAAGGCGCGGGGCCGGCCGGCCCGATGTCGAAGTCGGGGGCGCCGATCCGATCTCCGGCGGAGAGCGCCGCCGCCTGCTCGACGAGGTTTTCGAGCTCGCGGACGTTCCCCGGGAAGTCGTGGGAGAGCAGCCGCTCGATCGCGCTCTCGCCGAGCTCCTTGGTGGCGCCGTTCCTCCGGTTGAACTTGGCGAGGAAGTGGGCTGCGAGGAGGGGGACGTCCGAGAGGCGCTCCCGAAGTGGCGGGACCCGGATCGGCACCACGTTGAGCCGGTAGAAGAGGTCCTCGCGGAAGCGCTTCTCGGAGATGGCCAGGCGCAGATCCTGGTTCGTAGCGGCCACGACCCGGACGTCGACCTTGACCGGCCGCGACTCGCCGACGCGGCGGATCTCCCGCTCCTGGAGCGCTCGGAGCAGCTTCGCCTGGAAGTTGACGTCGGTCTCACCGATCTCGTCGAGCATGAGGGTGCCACCCTCCGCTTCCTCGTAGAGGCCGCGCCGGGCGCTGACGGCGCCGGTGAACGCGCCCTTGGCGTGGCCGAAGAGCTCGCTCTCGAGCAGGGATGCGGTGAGCGCGGCGCAGTTGACCGCCACGAAGCTGCGCTTCGCCCTGCCGCTCGCTGCGTGGATCGCGCGGGCGACGAGCTCCTTTCCGGTGCCGGACTC
This sequence comes from Vulgatibacter incomptus, assembly GCF_001263175.1. Classification (GTDB taxonomy): domain Bacteria; phylum Myxococcota; class Myxococcia; order Myxococcales; family Vulgatibacteraceae; genus Vulgatibacter; species Vulgatibacter incomptus. The sequence continues at coordinate 101,424 of NZ_CP012332.1, forward strand.
GCCCGTGATCAGCACCGTCGTCTCGGTGGGCGCCACCCGGACGATGCGGGCCAGCATCTCGCGCAGCGGCGCGCTCTGGCCCACGATGCTCTCGAGGCCGTACCTCTCGCGGAACTCGCCGGCGAGGGCGGTGACCTCCCGCAGGAGACGCTGCTTCTCGAGCGCCTTGCCCACCCGGACGAGGAGCTCGCTCTCCTTGAAGGGCTTGCTCAGGTAGTCGGCGGCGCCGAGCCGCATCGCTTCGACCGCGGTCTCGATCGTGCCGTACGCGGTCATCACGACCACCTGGGTCGCGGGGCTGACCTCTTGCACCCGCCGCAACATCGCGAGGCCGTCGAGGGGCTCCATCCGCAGGTCGGTGAGGACCAGGTCGAACGCGCCCCGATCGATCGCCCGGAGGGCTTCCTCGCCACCCTCCGATTCCTCGACCACGTACCCGTCCTGACGAAGGACGATCGCAGTGGTGGCGCGCATGTTCTTCTGGTCGTCGACGACCAGGATTCGAGCGGAGCCGGGCGGGCGCTCGTGACTCATCTAGCTGTCTCCTCGAAGGGTAGGAACACGTTGAAGGTGCTCCCCTCTCCCTGCCGGCTCTCGAACGTGATCGTGCCGCGATGGTCGTCGAGCACCCGCTTGACCACGGCGAGACCGAGGCCGGTGCCCGTGGCCTTCGTGGTGAAGAACGGCTGGAAGATCCGCTCGGCGAACTCGGGCGCGATCCCGCCTCCCTGATCGCGGACTTCGATTCGGATTCGCGATCCCTCCGCCTGTTCGACCCGCACCTGCAGTCTGCCGCCCTTGGGCATCGACTGGATCCCGTTGAGGAAGAGGTTGAGCAGCGCCTGGCGCATCATTCCCTTGTCGAGGGGGACGAGCGGGAGCGAGGGCGGAAGGTCGAGCGTGGTCTCCACCCGAGCGGCGGAGGTTCCGGGGTGGCTCGCGGAGACACGGAGGGCCTCCTCGATCAAGGGCCCCAGGGGCTCGAGCTGCATCGAGGGAACGCGCGGCCGCGCGAACTCGAGGAGCTCGCGGACGATCCGGTCGAGCCTCTCGGCCTCCTCCCCGACGATGTCGAGGAGCACCTTGGCGTCGCCCTCCGGGCGGAGGAGGCGCCCGAGGGATCCCAGCGAGTTGAAGATCACGCCCAGCGGATTGCGGACCTCGTGCGCCACCATTGCCGCGAGCTCCCCCAGCGCGGCCAGGCGCTCGCGCTCGACCAGCTCCTCTTGCGTTCGGCGCAGCTCCGCGTAGCTGGTGCGGAGGTCGTCGTAGAGCCGGGCATTCGCGATCGCCACCGCGATCTGGTGGGCGATCAGCGTCACGCGCTCGATCTCGGCCGCTCCCCAGGCCCGAGGGTTGCGGACGTCGTCGACGATGATGCAGCCGATGGCGGAGTTACGGACCACCAGCGGAACGGCGAGGAGGCTCTTCTCGCCGAAGAGCTTCGTCCGGACGCCGTGCGCGTGCTCGGTGAGGGAGACGTCCTCCACCACGATCGGCTGTAGCGCACGCACCGCCTTCGCCGCCAGCGTGCGGCCCGCGAGCGGGATGCGCACGCCGCGGAACATCTCGCGCCAGGTGGGGTTGGAGCAGCCGACCCCGCGGAGCTCCTTTGAGTCGTCGTCGACGAGCAGGATGAAGGAGTTCGATGCGTCCACCATCCGCGCGAGGCTCTCCGCGGAGACGTCGAGGATCTCCTCGAGCTCGAGGGAGCCGGTGATCGCGCGCCCCACCTCGAGCATGAGCGTGAGCTCGTCCGCCCGTCGGGTCGCGCCCGCGAGGAGCTGCTCCAGCTCGCTTGTCGGGCCAGATGGGGTCGTGGTGGGCTTCATGGCTCTCTCACGCGCTTCGAGCGGGCGTCCGCGGCGTTTCGCCGAGGATACCCTCGATCAAGCGCGCCGGCGGCCGGGGTATTTCGCGCAAGAGCTCGTGACGAAATCACGAGCGCTCGCGGAGCCGAAGGCCGAGCAGACGAAAAGAAGAGCCGCGCGAGGGCGGGCGCCAGCGGCGCCACACAAGCAGAGCCGTCCGATCGCAGGGCAGGCGAGAGAGCGCCGGATCGTCCGGCGCCGAGGCGATCAGATGCCGACGCCGGCCAGCTCCTCGTCCGAGGCGTCGTCGTCATCCAGGCCGCCCACGGCGCCCGGGGACGGGTTGTAATCCCACGCGAAGATGACGAGGTCACTGGTCTCGAAGTCGTGGAAGTCCGGCCGATAGCCTCCCTTGCGCATCGCCAGCGTCGCCGTGCGGACCTCGACGGCTCCGGCCTCGAGCGCTGCCTCGCGGGCCGCCTCGAGGGTGACGCCCGTCCCGGCGATGTCGTCCACCACCAGCACGCGGTGCCCACGGAGCTCGCCCGGCATCGTCGCGGCGGCCTCGACGCCCGTGCCGGAGTCGCGGCTCCGGCGGTGGACCCGGACCGGGAAGAAGGGAAGTCCGAGCGCCGACGAGATCTCCTGTCCCGCGAAGACGCCGCCCTTGGCGACGCCGACGACGATCTCCGGATCCCAGACGCGCTTCACCTTCGATGCGATGGCGCGGCCCGAGGTAGCGATGGCCGGCCAATCGAGCTCGCGAAGGCCGTGCTGCCCACCCTGCGAGCGATCGCGGGCGGTGCGGGCGGGGCCGTTCGACGACGCGCGCGGTCGATCCAACGCCCGAATCGGCGTTCCCGTCTCGGGAGCGAGGTGCCCGTCGGCCTCTTCGCCGAGCACGTCCTTCCGCCTCTTGGAGACGGGGGCGCGCGAGGTCTTCGTGGCGGGCGCCTTCGAAGGCACGCTTCGCTTCTTCTGGAGCGCGGGCTTGTTCGACGCGCCCTTGGAAGCGGCGACCTTTGCCGCAGGCTTCTTGGCGGCGGTCTTGGCAGTGACGGGCTTGGTCGCAGGGTTCTTCGCAGCGGCCTTGGCAGCGGCGGGCCTGGTCGCAGGCTTCTTCGAGGCGGCCTTGGCAGCGGCGGGCCTGGTCGCAGGCTTCTTCGCGGCGCCCTTGGCCGCAGGCTTCTTCGCGGCGGCCTTGGCGGCAGGCTTCTTCGCGGCGGCGGGCTTGGCGGCAGGCTTCTTCGCTGCGCCCTTTGCAGCGGCGGGCTTTGCCGCAGCCTTCTTCACGGTGGCCTTGGCAGCGGCGGACTTGGCCGCAGGCTTCTTCACGGCGCCCTTTGCAGCGGCGGGCTTTGCCGCAGGCTTCTTCACGGCGGCCTTGGCAGCGGCGGGCATTGCCGCAGCCTTCTTCACGGCGGCCTTGGCAGCAGCGGGCTTGATCGCAGGCTTCTTCGTGGCGGCCTTGGCAGCAGCCGGCTTCGCCGCAGCCTTCTTCGCAGCGGTTGCAGCGGGCTTCTTCACGGAAGCCGCTGCCCGAGCGATCGAGCTCTTCTCCACGCCGGCCTTTCCCGCCTTCCGGGCAGCGCCTCGTGCGGCGTTTTCGGGAGCACCACGAGCCTTCGTGCTTCGGGTTGCATCTCGACGCAACATCCACCTCGCCGTGCAGGCCAAACGGCCATTTGAGCAGGAAGCTGTTTGTAGTCGACTCCCGGACCCCGTGCAAGACGCATTGGCCTGCGCGGCGGGGCTGATCGGCGGGCGCTTCCGACGGGCGCCCGATCCTCCGCCGCGCGCCCGCGCCGCATTGACGCGACGCGATTTGACACGCTGCCGGGGCAGTCCTATACCCGCCCGCAAAAACCCGCGGCCCATTGGGCGCGGAATGCGAAAGAGGCGGCGATGGAGCTCTTCAAGGCGATGTCGGACAAGGCGTACGAGGCCGTTCACTTCTTCCACGATGCCGAGACCGGCCTCCGCGCGATCATCGCGATCCACGACACGACCTTCGGTCCCGCCCTCGGCGGCGCGCGCGCCCTCTCCACCTACGCGAACGAGGAGGCCGCTCTCGTCGACGCGCTCCGCCTCGCCCGCGGCATGACCTACAAGGCCGCCCTCGCCGGGCTCCCGCTCGGTGGCGGCAAGTCCGTGATCATGCTGCCGAAGACCCCCTTCGACCGCGCCGCGCTCTTCACCGCGTTCGGTCGCGCGATCGAGTCGATCGGCGGCCGCTACATCACCGCCGAGGACAGCGGCACCTCGACCGAGGACATGGACAGCATCCGCCGCGGGACGTCCCACGTGGTGGGTCTCGCCAAGTCCCGCGGGGGCTCTGGTGACCCCTCGCCGTTCACGGCGTTCGGCGTGCTCCGCGGCATCCAGGCCGTGGCGAAGTTCTCCCTCGGCCGCAGCGACCTCGAGGGGCTGAAGGTCTCGATCCTCGGCGTCGGCCACGTGGGCTTCCCGCTCGCCCGCCTGCTCAAGGAGCAGGGTGCCGAGCTCTGGGTCGCGGACATCAACGACGAGTCCGTCCGCCGCGCCCAGGACGAGCTCGGCGCGAAGGCCGTGCCGACCTCCGACCTCCCCGGCCTCGACGTCGACGTCTTCGCTCCCTGCGCGCTGGGCGGCTCGATCAACGACCAGACGCTGCCGATGCTCCGCTGCAAGGCCGTCGTGGGCTCCGCGAACAACCAGCTCCTCGAGGAGCGCCACGGCGTCGAGCTCCAGAAGCGCGGCATCGTCTACGCGCCCGACTACCTGGTGAACGCCGGCGGCCTCATCAATGTGGCCCTCGAGGTCGACGGCTACGACGAGAAGAAGAGCCGCGAGCTCTGCTCGGCGATCTACGACACCATGTACATGATCCTCGAGCGGGCGAAGGCCGAGGGCTCGCGGCCCGAGGTCGTGGCCGACCGGATCGTGGAGGAGCGCCTCGCCTCCGCCAAGAAGGCCAAGGCGATCGCCTGATCCCCGCACGTCTCATCGGTTGACGTGAACGAGAGCGCCCCCCGGGGCGCTCTCGTCGTTCGGGGATTCGGATTTCCTCGTGGCGAGGCCCCCCGAGCCTCAGCCCTCTCCGCCGGGCCTCATCGAATCCAGGAGGCCGAGGAGCTCCTCGGCGGTGAAGCGGTAGACCGTCTTGCAGAACTCGCAGGAGAGCTCGGCTCCCTTGTCGGTGGCCACCATCGAGAGGATCTCGTCCTCGCCGGCCGCGATCACGCCACGCTCGGCCCGCTCCCTGGAGCAGGTGCAGCGGTAGGAGAGGGGGATGTCCTCCAGCACGTCGAGCGGTCCGAAGCCCTCCAGCACCGGCAGGGCGAGCTGGGTCCCGCCGCGATCGGTGCGCCCGAGCTCGCGGCGCAGGGCTCCGTCGCGGAGCCTCTCGACGATGGTCGCCAGCGCGGCGTCGTCGCCGCCGGGCAGGCGCTGTACGAGGAGGCCGACGGCACGGGACGGCATCCGCGCCTCATCCGCCTCGACCTCGATCGCGACCGCGGTCGGCACCTGGTCCGAGGCCTCGAAGTAGCGCTCGAGGTTGCGATCCAGCCGCTGGAAGTCGAGGCCCACGGAGCCGCGGTAGAACTCGCCCGTGGGGAGCTCGCGCAGCACCGAGACGTAGCCCTCGGGGCCGATCGAGTACTCGAGATTGGACGGATCGCGACCGGGGAAGTCGACCCGCTCGGCGCGCACGTAGGCCCGCAGGTTTCCTTCCGCCGACCCCTCGGCGAACATCCCCTTCAGCGGCCCATTTCCTTCGAGCTGGAGCGTGACGCGCTGCTCGCCCTTGCCCAGGCCGCCCACGAGGGCCGCGCCTGTGAGGATCTGGGAGAGCACCATGGCGGCCGTGGGCTCGCAGCGATGGATCGAAGCGGCGTGCTGGGACACGCCGGTGGCGAAGGCGACGAGGACCCTGAGGTCGTGCTCGGGGAGGAGCGCGCGGACGATGTGGTCGCGGGACATGGCGCGAAGCCTACTCAGAGCGTGCAAAGAAATCATCCCCGCATCGCAGGGGCGATTTCTTCGGCTTCGCGTGCGCGATCGCGCCTCTTTTCGTCTGCTCGCCTCCGGCTCGCAGGCGGCGGGGGGCCAAGCGAGATGATCACTCGGCTGCCAGGCTCCGGATGGTCTCGCGCAGGCCGTACTCCGGCTTCCAGCCGTGCTCCTTGGCGAACCGGCTGCCGTCGATCGTGCAGAGGAACTGGATGTAATCGAGCTCGCCGGGCGGGAAGTCGGAGAGGCGGAGCTGGAAGAGGCGCCGCAGGAAGGACCGGGCGAGGATGTGGGGGACCGGCAAGGGCGACCGGCCCAGCTCCGAGAGGGCGGCGGAGAGCGGCACCTCGCCGGGGCCCACCACGTTGTATACGCCTCGGACACCCGGCGTGAGGGCGAGCACCATGGCCCTGCAGACGTCCTCCATGTGGATGAGCTGGACCATCGGATCGAAGCCCATCAGCACCCAGGGGTGCTTCAGCCGGAGGTATCGGGTGGCCGCGTTCCGGATGGTCGGTCCCACGATGTGGACCGGCCGAACGATCACGGTCTCCACCTCCGGGTGCTTCCAGATGAAGGATTGGGCGAGGATGTCGACCTCCACGAGGTCGCGGATCTCGCCGAAGCGCGCGGCCGCCATGAGCGGCGCGTCCTCCGTGAGGAAGTTGGTGTTGTCCGGGTGCGGGCCGTAGACGTTGGCCGACGAGAGGACGACCAGCTTCCGAACGCCGTGGCGGGCGCAATATTCGAGGGCCTTGGCGGTGCCGAGGACGTTGAAGTGGTGGAGCTCCTCCGCGCTCATCCGCGGGTCGTGGGAGATCCCCATGTGGATCAGCGCGTGGATCCGGCCCTTTCGGAAGAGGTCCTCCGCCTTGCGCTTGCGGATGTCCACGTGGTGGACGTCGAGATCCTTGGGGCGTCCGGGAAAGGGACGGCGGTCGATGCCCACGACCCGCTCCTTCCCGTGGAGCTGCTTCGCGAGCGAGCGCCCGAGGTTCCCGGAGATCCCGGTGATCGCGACGGCTGGAGAGTTCGAGGCCATGCGCTCACCAGAACACGTGCTTGCGGGCACGGATCCCTTCGTTGACCATCGTCTGGATCACGGACCGAACCTGCTTCACTTTGCGTGAGAGCTCGTCGTCGTCGTCGTCGGGGCGCCCGGTGAACCGCATCGGATCGCCGAAGTGGATGTGGTACCGGACCGGAAGCGGAATCGGCACGATCGTCGGCGTGATCGGGAAGGCGGGCATCCGGAGGAGCCTGGCGGCCGGCTTGAGATCGAAGAGGGCCGGGGCCTGCTCCTCCGCGCCGATCACCGCCACGGGGACGATGGGGCTGCCGGTCTCGAGGGCGAGTCGCATGAAGCCCTGGCCGAACTCCGCGAGCTGGTAGCGCTTCGAGAAGAGCTTGTTGACCCCGCGGGTGCCCTCGGGAAAGACGAGGATCGCCTCGTCGTTCTCCAGCAGGCGGATGCAGTTCTGCGGCGTCCCCACCACCTGCCCGCACCGCGCCATGAACACCGAGACGTAGGGGAGGGTGGGGACCCACTTCTCCACCATGGAGCGGATGGCCCGCGGGCGGTTCGCCTCCGCCAGGAGCGCGGTCCCGATCATCGCCCCGTCGATCGGGAGCTGGCCGGAGTGGTTGGAGACGAGGAGCACCCGCCCCCTCGGCACCTTCTCGAGGCCGTAGGTCCGAACCCGGAAATAGTTCTTGTAGAGCCAGAGGAGGGGCCCCACCGCGGCGAGGACGTAGTCGAGATCCATCCCGAAGGGATCGACGCCGTACTCGTTCGAGCGGCGGGCCAGCGCCTTCAGCTTGCGCTCCGTCTCCTCGCCACCGAGCTTGAAAGTGAGGTTTTTCAGGCCATCCTGGAGGGCCTGGCCGATCCCCGCGGACATTCCACCATCGTAGGAGCGCGGGACCGGCGGCGCAAAGCCGAAAACCAGATCAACCCAGCGACGGCGCGAGGCGGAGGGCAGCCTCCTCGAGGGTCACGACCTCGAAGTCGTGCTGGAGCCACGCGACGAGCTCGCCCAGGCGATGCCGCTTGGTCGCGGAGGAGAGGGAGAGCGCCCGTCGCTTGCGGGCGAGCTCGCGGCCCAGGCCGTCGTTCTCATCCAGGAGGTCGGCCCCCTGGAGGCGGATCCCGAGGAATGTCCTCTTCCGGAGCGAGCGGTAGAGCGCGGCCATCGCGGGTCTCGGCAGGGTGACGAAGAGGCCTCCGTCGAGGCGCCGCCGGAGGAAGGGGATGGTCGACGTCGGCAGCTCGACGAGCTTGGCGCTTCCGGTCTGGGCGGGAGCACGGGGGTTCGGGCGGTAGGGCGTCCGGGGCTGGGCGAGGAAGCCGGGGAACGGCGCGCTCGCGTCGTAGAGCAGGCCCTGGTCTTCGAGGATCTCCAGCAGCGCCGCCGAGATCGGCCATTCGAGGAGCCGGAAGCCCAACGGGCGTCGGCCTGCGACCTCGCCGATCCTCGTGACGGCGCCGCCGATGGCGGCTCTCGTGCGCTCGTCGGCCGGGAGGAAGAGGGCGGCGATCTCGTGCCCGAGGCGTGCGGCCCCTGCGACGGCGAGCGCGGAAGCGTCATCGTGGAGATCGTCCGCGTTCGCGAAGAACGTGGCGTGCACGCCCTGCCGATCGAGGAGCTCACAGAAGCGCTCGGGAGCCCTCACGCCCACCGCCGTCACCCCGGCGGGCGGAAGGCGTCGCTCGTCGATCCCCCCGCGCCTGCACAGGGACGGGAAGCCCTCGAGGTCGATCGAGATGCACGCGAGCTTGCGCATCCGGGAATCCTAGTCGAGCGGCGATCGGCGGCCGTGGCACTTCTTGCCTGACGTTTTCCGCGTGGTAGCCTCGCCGAAATTTCCCGGGGCCACGATGAGAGTTGGTTGTCCAGGCTGCAAGGCCACGTTTTCGATCGATGGGGGGCGTGTCCCGGCGGGCGGCATGCAGTTGAAGTGCCCCGAGTGCGGAGCCGTCTTCCGGGTCAGCCATCCGGGCGGTGGCGCACCGGGCCCCCGAGGAGCGGCTGGCGCGGTTGGACCGGCTGGGCCCGTGCCCCTCCCGGGCGCTCCGGCGGCGGGCGGGAACGGGGCCGGCGCGGTTCCTCTTCCGGGTTCTCCGGCGACGCCGGGCATCGGCGCGGCAGGGGCGGTTCCACTTCCGGGCTCTCCGGCCACCGGGGCGCCTGGTGCCGTACCTCTTCCGGGCTCGCCGGGAAGGGGCGCGGCCGGCGCGGTGCCTCTCCCCGGATTTCCGGCAGCGCCTCGCACGCCTCCGTTCGGCGTATCGCCGTCGCCGACGAGCGAGTTCGACTTCGGACCTCCGCCGCCGTTCGGTGAACCGCCTTCCCCGACGAGCGAGTTCGACTTCGGACCTCCGCCGCCGTTCGGTGCGCCGCCTCCGCCGACGAGCGAGTTCGACTTCGGACCTCCGTCCGCGAACCCGTTCGGCTCCTCCGTTCCCGCGACGAACGAGTTCGACTTCGCCCCGCCGCCCGGAGATCCATTCGGGTCTCGACCTCCGGCGACGAGCGAATTCGATTTCGGGCCACCGCCGGCGGATCCGTTCGGCGCTCCGCCACCGGCGTTCGGCGAGTTCGACCTCGACCCTTCGCCCGTCGGGCCGCCGGGGATCCGGCCTCCGCCGCCAGGCGTCGACGACCCCGTCTCGGGCCTCTTCGGAACGGCGAGCGGCGATTCTCCGCCTCCGCCGGTCGATCGCGACGATCTGCCGTCCTTCGACCCCTCCGGCTTCGATCTCACGCCGCCGCCCGCGTTCGCCACGGGCGGTCCTGCTGCGGCGCATCCCTCTTTCGGCTCGGACCTGCCCTTCTCGGCGCCCCACGAGAGTGGTGACGAGCCGGACATCCTCTCGTTCCTCGGGGGCGAGACGCCACCGAAGGCGATCCCGGCTCCGTCGAGCAGCGTCCCCGCCGCGCCTCCGGTCGATCGAGCCCCGATCGCCCCGCCTCCCTTGATCCCGGCAGGCGCTCCGCCTCCTCCCAGGGTCGCCCGATCGGCGGACGCACCAGGCCCCAAGCGAACCAAGAAGCCGAAGCGCGCGCCGATTCGCCCCATCGGGCGGCGGACGCTGATCCTCGCTGGCTCCGGCGCGGCGGTCCTCGCGGTGGCAGCCGTGACGGGCTACCTCCTCCTCGGCGACGGTGCGAATGCTACGGCAACGGCTTCCGCGCCCCTCGTCTCCCAGGTGGCGGCGGAGCTCGATCGCGATCACTTCGCCGCGGCGAAGAAGGCGCTCCTCCTCGCCGAGAGCCAGCTCGACAACGAGCCCGAGGACGGCCTCGCCCACGCGATGCAGGCCCGGGTGGCCATCGTCCTGCAGCACCACTTCGGCGCCGACTCCCCGACGGCGGCCCAGGCCCGCTCGAAGATCGCGTCCGCGGATGTCTCGCGGCCAGGATGGCTCGAGGCGGTGGCCGCCGCGTCGTTCGCCGCCGGCGAGCCGAACGCGCAGCTCTCGCGCCTCGAGCAGGAGTTGACGCGCCGGCCCGGCGACCGCGACCTCCTCGCCCTCCTCGCAGAAGGCTCCATGCTCGCCGGCAAGCCGGAGGCCGCCGAGGCCTGGCTGCTCCAGCTCCTCGGGGTCTCGCCCAAGTCCCCCCTCGCCCTCCATGGCCTCGGCCTGCTGAAGCTCCGCAGCGGCGACCCGTCCGCGGCGGCGACGCGCTTCGAGGCGGCCCTCGAGGCGGATCCGCGGCACGCGTCGTCGGCGGTGGAGCTCGCGCGGATCGCCCTCTCGAAGGGCGAGCTGGACGAGGCGGTCCGGCAGCTCTCCCGTGGCCTGGAGAAGGACGCCGCCGAGGGGCTCGGGCCGCGCGATCGCTCGAAGGCCGAGCTCCTCTTCGGCGACGTGCTCGCAAGGACCCGCAAGCCGGCGGAGGCAGAGGCGGCCTTTCGCCGGGCTCTCGCGCTGGACGCGAAGTCGGCCGACGTGCGCCGCGCCCTCGCAGGCTTCCTTCTCTCTCGGCATCGCAACGCGGAGGTGATCGAGCTCCTCCCTGCTGCCGAGGTCCGCGGCGATCCCTCCCTGGTGGAGACCTCGGTGGTCGCCTACCTCGCTCTGGGCAAGATGATCGACGCGGATGGGCTGGTGCGGGCGCTCATCGAGAAGAAGGGCGACCAGTCGAGGAGCTGGTATCTCCAGGGCCTGGTCCAGGCGAAGGCGGGCAACGAAGCCGAGGCCGTCCGATCGTTCGAACGGGCCGTTGAGCTCGAGCCTGACGGCATCGAGGCGCTCCTCGCCCTGGCCCGTGCGGAGCGGGAGGCGGGAAAGCTCGATCAGGCAAAGGCCGCCCTGGCCCGGGCGGAGGAGAAGGCGCCGCAGAGCCACCGGATCAAGACGGCGCTCGGCGAGCTCCGGCTCGCACAGGGCGACGCGAAGTCCGCGGTCCAGGCCTTCGACGAGGCCCTGCGGCTCGACGCGTCCGACGTGGAGGCCCTCGAGGGCAAGGGCCGGGTGCTCGAGAAGCTCGGCGACCTCGAAGGGGCCCTCGCGGCCTACCAGACGGCGACATCGATCGACGACTCCTCGATCGCAGGTCACCTCGGCGCAGGCTCGCTGCTCGCGCGAAAGGGCGACGCGAACGGGGCCGTCGAGGCGCTCGAGAAGGCCAAGGCGCTGGACCCGAAGAGCCCGCGGATCCGCATCGGGCTGGCCACGCTCCGGCTGGACGCGGGCGAGCTCGACCCGGCCATGGAGGAGGTCGAAGCGGCCCTCACCTCGGACGAGTCCAGCGCCGGGGCGTGGGCGCTCCGCTCCCGGATCCTCCGGGCGCGGGGGGAGGGCGCCGCCGCAGTCGACGCGATCCGGCGGGCCGTCGCCATCGAGCCCAAGAGACCCGCGTGGGCGCTCGAGCTCGGGGCGGCGTTCGAGGCAGCGGCGAACCCGACCGAGGCCCTCGCCGCCTATCGGAAGGCCCTTGGCCTTGCGCCCCGCAGCGCGGACGCCCTCGAGGGCGCGGGCCGGGTGCTCCTCGCCCTCGGCGGCACCGCCGACGCCGTGAAGAGCCTGGAATCGGCCCTCGCGGCGGATCCCGCTCGAACCCGCCTGCACGTCCCCATCGGCGACGGCTACATGCGGATGCGCCGGTTCCCGAACGCGATCGCCGCGTACCTGCAGGCGGCGAAGCAGCCCGACGCCAAGGGGATCGCGTTCAAGCTGGCGCGCGCCTACCAGGAGGAAGGCAAGAGCAGCGAGGCGATCGCCCAGTTCCAGCGCGCCCTGAAGGAGGATCCGGACGATTCGAACGCGTGGCGCTACCTGGGCTTCGCCTACAAGGAGAAGAACCGGCTGGGCGAAGCGATCGGAGCGTTCAAGACCTACCTGGAGAAGTCTCCGAAGGCGGACGATCGAGCCGAGATCGAGGACGAGATCGCCACCCTCCGGCTCTGATCGACTCTGCTATATCGACCACTCGCGACTCGAGGAGCGGACACATGGGGTTCAAGGAGCGCCGGACAGATGCCGAGGCGACGCTGCGAGCGGCGCGGAGCGCTGCGGTCGATGGGAGGGCCCCGCCTCCGAGGGCGCTCGAGTCGGACGGATACGCGTTCCTGCTCGCCGACGTGGATCTGCAGGTGTCGATCCTCGGCCGTCCGATCGGTCCGGTCGAGCTCTCGATGTCGGAGCTTCGCGGGAAGCTGCAGGCCTGCGCCGGTGCGCCCCCGTATCGGACGGAGGCGGCCAGCGAGGCCTACACCTACCCGTTGCTCCTCTGCGGCTTCGACGGCCAGGTGACCGAGGCCTACCTCTTCGCGGGCAGCGACGGCCCGATGCTGGGCGGCGACGAGGCCAAGCGCCCGGACTGGCCCAGGGTCATCGCCGCGCTGGAGGCGGCGCTCTCGCGGATCGACGCGGTCGACTACGAGGACAAGGTCTACGACCCGGACGCCGAGGCGTGGATCTACTACGGCGTGCGCGGGGGCGAGTCCTTCGAGGAGGCGGTGGAAGGCGAGGATCCGCCGGAGTGGGCGGACTAAGAGGCGGATTTCCTGGAACGGGAGCGTCTCCGCGCGGAACGCGACGTCGTTGACGGCGGTGCGACGTCCACCTAGATTCCGCCCCCTATGCTCGATCTCAAATACGTGCTCGCCAACTTCGACGAGGTTGCCGCGAAGCTCGCCCGGCGCGGGGGAAGCATCGATCTCACTCCGATCAAGCGGCTCGGCGCCGAGCGCCTCCGTTTGCTCCAGGAGTCCGAGGCACTGCGCCAGAGGCAGAACGCCGCCAATGAGGGCATGAAGGCCCTCGCCAAGGAGGGCCCCGAGGCGATGGCCGGGGCTCGGGCGGAGCTGAAGGAGCTCTCCGGGCGGATCAAGGCGCTTCAGGAGGAGCTCGGCGGCGTCGAGGCCGAGATCGAGCAGGCCCTCCTCTTCATCCCGAACCTCCCCGCCGAGACCACTCCGGACGGGAAGACCGAGGCCGACAACCAGGTCGTCCGGACCTGGGGCGAGAAGCCGACCCTGGACTTCACGCCGAAGACCCACGACGAGCTCGGCGTCTCCCTGGGGATCCTGGACTTCGACCGGGCCGCGAAGATCTCCGGCGCCCGCTTCGTCGTCCTTCGCAACGCCGGCGCGCGGTTGGAGCGGGCGCTCGTCTCGTTCATGCTCGATCTGCACACCTCGCGGGGCTACCAGGAGGTGCTCCCTCCCTACCTCGTGAACCGCGCGTCAATGGTGGGGACCGGCCAGCTCCCCAAGTTCGAGGAGGACGCGTTCAAGACCGCCGAGGCGGATCCGCAGGACGTGCGCTACCTCATCCCCACGGCAGAGGTGCCCGTCACCAACCTCTACCGCGAGGAGATCCAGGAGCCGGGCACCCTCCCGATCCGGAACTGCGCGTTCACGCCGTCCTTCCGCCGCGAGGCAGGGAGCTACGGTCGTGACACCAAGGGTCTCATCCGCCAGCACCAGTTCCACAAGGTGGAGCTCGTGAAGATCGTGGAGCCCGAGCGCTCCTACGAGGAGCTCGAGGGCCTAACCGCAGACGCGGAGGAGGTCCTGAAGAGGCTCGGGCTCCATTACCGGGTGATCGCGCTCTGCGCCGGGGATCTCGGCTTCGGCTCGGCGAAGACCTACGACCTCGAGGTCTGGCTGCCGGGGCAGGGCGCCTACCGTGAGATCTCCTCGTGCTCGAACTTCGAGGACTTCCAGGCCCGCCGCGCCTCGATCAAGTACCGCCCGGCGCCGGGCGAGAAGCCGCGGCTCGCGCACACCATCAACGGCTCGGGCCTGGCCATCGGCCGCACCCTGGTCGCGATCCTCGAGCAGGGGCAGCGCGCGGACGGCAGCATCGCGATCCCAGAGGCGCTCTGGCCCTACATGGGCGGCCTGAAGGAGATTCGATAAAGAATCGTCATTTTCGCTTGCCCATCCGCAAAAGGCCATGCTAGAGACCGCGCCCACGCTGGATGCTTCCAGCGGCTCCCGAACGGCGCAAGCCGGGCGAGTCGCCGACTGGAGGAGTGGCCGAGCGGTTTATGGCGGCGGTCTTGAAAACCGCTGGGCGCTGAAAGGCGTCCCGAAGGTTCGAATCCTTCCTCCTCCGCCAACGAAAAGTGAATAGCAGTACCGACGGGTGGATGGTAGGAATGCCCATCGTATTCGGAGAGATGGCCGAGAGGCTGAAGGCACCGGTTTGCTAAACCGGCATACGGGTCAAACTGTATCGAGGGTTCGAATCCCTCTCTCTCCGCCAAGAAGTGAAGGAAGAAAACGGGCCCTTAGCTCAGCTGGATAGAGCGTCGGACTACGAATCCGAAGGCCGCAGGTTCGAATCCTGCAGGGCCCGCCAAGTATCATGTCCCCCACCGATGACCACTTTCTCGAACTTGCACTAATCGAGGCGAGAAAGGCCGCAGAAGAAGACGAGGTTCCAGTGGGAGCCGTCGCCGTCTTCGAAGGCCAGGTCGTCGGGACGGGACGAAACGCCAGGGAACGGAGGGCCGACCCGCTGGCGCACGCCGAGCTCGAGGCGATCCGCGAGGCATCGCGGACGCTGGGCCGGTGGCGGCTGACGGGGGTCACCCTCTACGTGACCCTGGAGCCCTGCGCGATGTGCGCAGGGGCGGTGGTGAACGCCAGGGTCGATCGCCTCGTGTACGGCGCGAGCGACCCCAAGGCCGGCGCGGTAGGGTCTCTCTACGAGCTCTGTACCGACCGGCGGCTGAATCACCGGGTGGAGGTGGTGAGCGGGGTGAGGGCCGTCGAGGCCGGGACCCTCCTCACGGAGTTCTTCCGCCGCAAGCGTGCGGCGGCGCGGTAGTTTCGGAGAGATGGCCGAGCTGGTCGAAGGCGCCTGACTCGAAATCAGGTGTACCGGTAACGGTACCGGGGGTTCGAATCCCTCTCTCTCCGCCAGTTTTTCCCGGGAAACCGGGCGCTAGAATCGAAAAGGTGCGGCCCGAGCCGCGCCGGCAGAATTGGGAGAGGTGACCGAGCGGTTGAAGGTGCACGCCTGGAAAGCGTGTGTACTGGAAACGGTACCGAGGGTTCGAATCCCTCCCTCTCCGCCAGTTTCGTGGATTGCGATAGCCGGGTCCGGGTAACGCGGGGACGTGAAACCCGCCAGGCCCGGAAGGGAGCAACGGTAGCGTACCTTCGCGTGTACTCGGGGTGCCCGGCTATCACCATCTGGACGTCCCCCGGGCCTGAAGGTCCGGCGTGCGAGTTCTCGAGAGCGGGAGAGGATCCAAATGGATCCTCTCCCGCTTTCGTCTTTTAAGGGCGCCTTCGTGCGCCCTTTCGTTTTCGCAAGGGAAGGGCTACACCACGGGCTCGATTCCGCAAGGAGGCCCGCCCCGTGAGCTACCTCGTCCTCGCCCGCAAGTGGCGGCCCCAGGCGTTCGGCGACGTCACGGGCCAGGAGCACGTCGTCCGGACGCTGGCCAACGCCATCGCCCAGGGCCGGCTGGCCCACGCCTTCCTCCTCTGCGGGCCCCGGGGCGTCGGCAAGACCACCACGGCTAGGCTCCTCGCCCGGGCGCTCAACTGCGAGAGCGGCCCCACCGCCCAGCCCTGCGGCACCTGCGTCCCCTGCAGGGAGATCGTCGCCGGCTCCTCCGTGGACGTGGTGGAGATCGACGGCGCGTCGAACAACGGCGTCGACAGCGTTCGCGAGCTTCGGGAGGCCGCGCGCTACCTGCCGCAGCGGGATCGCCACAAGGTCTTCATCATCGACGAGGTCCACATGCTCTCGGTGGCGGCGTTCAACGCCCTGCTGAAGACGCTGGAGGAGCCTCCTCCCCACGTGAAGTTCATCTTCGCGACCACCGACCCCCAGAAGCTGCCGGAGACGATCCTCTCGCGGGTCCAGCGGCACAACTTCCGCCGGGTGCCGGCAGCCAAGATGGTCGGCAGGCTCCGCGGGATCTGCGACGAGGAGGGGATCACCATCTCCGACCGCAGCCTCGGGCTCATCGCCCGCCAGGCCGACGGCGGCATGCGCGACGCCCTCTCGCTCCTCGACCAGCTCCTCTCGTCGGTGGGGATGGAGATCGACGACGCCTCCGCCGAGGAGGCGCTCGGGCTCGTGGATCGCACGGTGGTCCACGCCGTGGCGGACGCGCTCCTCGATCGCGACGGTAAGCGGATGGTCGAGCTCCTCGCCGGGGTCTACGAGAGGGGCATCGAGGCGAAGCGGCTCTGCGAGGAGCTCGCGCTCCAGCTGCGCGACCTCGTCTACGTGAAGGCGGTCGGGAGCGCGCCGGCGGATCGCGGGGACGCCGAGGAGCAGGCGCTGCGGGAGCAGGCGGCGAAGGCCGATCCCGAGCATCTCGCGCGGCTCTTCGATCGGGTCCACGGCTCGATCCGCGAGCTCTCCTTCGCGGCGCAGCCCCGGCTCGCTCTGGAGGTGGCGCTGCTCTCGGCGGTCCACATGGCGCCGGCGCAGAGCCTCGCCGCGGTGGCCGCGCGTCTCGAGGCCGTGGCGGCGGGGTTGGCGGGGAATGCGCCTTCGCAGAGTGCCCAGGCTGTCGGCACCCGGCAGGCGGCTCGCCCTCCTGCAGCGGCCCGATCGCAGGGCGCGCCGTCGGCGGCTTCGGCAGCTCCTGTGCCTCCTGCATCTCCTGCACCTCCTGCGGCCAGGCAGCCGACGCCCCACGCGCCTTCGCGGCAGCCCATGGGGCGGCCTTCGTCTCCTCCTGTCCCCGAGGACGATCTGATCGGCCAGGTGGAGGCCCTCGCCCGTGCCCGTGCGGCGCCGAGGCAGGCGGGCGGACGGGCGCCGGGACGCGGCGCTCCTGCGGGCGGCAGCGACGACGAGGGCGAAGGCGGCTCTTCGGGGCCGTTCGCGGCTTGGGACGAGCCTTCACCGCCGCCGTTCGCGCCCGGCCCGGAGCGTGCGTTTCGCGGGGACGAGCCGCCGCCCTTTGCTGGGGCGGAGCTGCAGCGCGCTCCCGCCTTCCGGGGCAACGAGACCCCGTTCCCGCCCGATTTTCCGGAGATCCCTTCGCGGATCTTCGCTCCGGAGGCCTCGCCAGGGGGCTGCGCGACCAACGAGTGCGGCGAGCCCGCAGGAATGGACGATCCCTCCCTCGGGATCCGCGAGCGGTGGAGGCGCGCCCTCGAGTGGCTGCGCGGCAAGGACTCGATGGCTTGCACCTTCCTCTCGGAGGGGCGGCTCGCCTGGCTCCGTGAGGGTGAGGTGGCGGTGGGCTATTCGCGGGAGCAGGCCTTCTTTCGCTCCCAGCTCGAGAGCCCCGCCTCGCGGAGCGCGGTCGAGGAGCTCCTCGCCACGTATTTCGGGAGGCCCACGAGGCTTCGGCTCCAGGACGCGGCGGAGGACGCCGGTTCGTCGGTGGCCGAAGAGGATCGGAGGTCCCGGGACGATCGGGCGCGGCGTCTCCGCTCCGAGGCGAGGGAGCATCCGTCGGTGCTGGCCGCGCTTTCCGTCTTCGGCGGCGAGATCGACGGCATCGACGTGTTGGAAGAGCGGTAGACTCCGCGGCCGCTGAAGCAACCAGAGAAAAGAACGGAAGGACGAGACGATGCCCGGCTTCGACTACAACACGCTGATGCGCCAGGTCCGCAAGATGCAGGAGGAGGCGGCCAAGAAGAAGGAAGAGCTCGCCGCCACCGTGCGGGTCGAGGGCAAGGCCGGAGACGGCCTCGTGGTGGCCACGGTCAACGGCGTGCGCGAGGTCGTCGCGCTCAAGATCGATCCCAAGGCGGTCGATCCGTCCGACGTCTCCATGCTCGAGGATCTGATCATCGCCGCCGTCAACCAGGCGATGCAGGAGGCCAAGGTCAAGGAAGACGCGGAGATGGGCAAGCTCACCGGCGGGATCAAGATCCCCGGCCTCACGATGTAGGTGCCCGTTTGACGCCCGACCCGATTCAGCGCCTCACCGCCGAGCTCGCGAAGCTCCCCGGCATCGGCGAGAAGACGGCCCAGCGGCTCGCCTTCCACGTCCTGCGGGCCAAGGCGGACTACGCCCGGGACCTCGCGAAGGCCCTCGTGGACGTAGTGGAAAAGGTCCGGCTCTGCAGCGTGTGCTGCAGCCTGACCGAGGCGGACCCTTGCGCGGTCTGCCTCGATCCCAGGCGGGACGGACGTCTCCTCTGCGTGGTGGAGAGCGTGCCGGATCTCCTGGCCGTGGAGCGCACCCGGGAGTTCCGGGGCCGCTACCACGTGCTCCACGGCGCGCTCTCGCCTCTCGATGGAATCGGGCCGGACCAGCTCCGGATCAAGGAGCTCCTCGCCCGGCTCGGCGGATCCGAGGTGGTCGAGGAGGTCATCGTCGCCACCAACCCCGACATCGAGGGGGAGGCGACCGCGCTCTACCTCACCCGGCTTTTGCGGCCGGCTGGTGTGCGCGTGACCCGGATCGCCCAGGGCGTGCCCATGGGCGGAGACCTCGAGTACGCCGACCAGGTCACCCTCGCGAGGGCGTTGTCGGGCCGGCGGGAGATCTGATGCGGGTCTATCTCATGCGCCACGGCGAGGCCGCCGACGTCGGCGGCTACGACCGGGACGACGACCGGCCCCTCACCTCCGATGGCCGGCGCCGCGTGCGCCTGGGCGCGAAGCTCTGGGCCGAGAGAGGCGATCCGGCCCCCGAGGCTTGGCTCGTCTCACCCCTGGTGAGGGCGGTTCAGACTGCCGAGATCTGCGCGTCGGCGTTCGCGTCCGAGAGCCCGATCGAGGTGAGTCGGGAGCTGCTCCCCGACGCCCGGGTCTCGGTCGCCGCGGAGCGAATCGAGAGGGAGGCCGCCTCTGCCATCGCCCTCGTGGGCCACCAGCCGCTGATGGGAGGCCTCGCCGCCTACCTCCTCGGCCTCCGCACCGTCCCCTCCCAGGTCCAGCCCGGCGCGATCCTCGCGATCGATCTCCAGGACGAGGGCGCAGGCCGCCTCGCGTGGCACCTCGTGCCGAACGCCGACGGTCAGGGCCCGCGGATCCTCGTGCCCGCCTGATCGCAGTCTTTGCGGAGGGGAGCGGGCTACGAACGCTCGAAGATCCACGCGCAGGACGGCGGGAGCGCGAGGCGCACTTCGCCTGACGAGCCGACCTCGAGCTGGCCCGGCGCTTCCCCTTCAGTCCAGCCGAAGTCGGGCGAGCGGGTGTCGATGAGGCACGTCCAGCGCCCGGGGCTGAGCGGGACCGTCGCGGTCACCTTGGTTCGGCCGAGAGAGGCGATCACCGCGACGCGCCGGGAGCCGTCATCGCTCCATCGCTCCAGCACGACGACTTTTTCGCCGTCGAGGGCCTGCACGCGGTTGCGTGCGCCGCGATCCGGGCCGCGGAGGGCCGGGTGATCGCGTCGGACTGCGAGGAGGGTGCGGTAGAGCGCGAGCATTCCGCCGTGGGGGCCCGCGGCCCGCTGCTCCAGCCGCAGGATCGCGGTCTCCATCGTCTCCTCGGCCTGCGGATCCGGCACCTCGCCCTGCCACTCGAAGGCGGCGAACTCGTGGCGTCGCCCCTCGGTCACGGCGCGGGCGAGGGCGGGGTCGGAGTGGGAGGTGAAAAAGGGGAAGGGCTGCGGGGCGGCGTACTCCTCACCCATGAAGAGCAGCGGCACCTCGGGCGCGAGCAGCAGCACGGCGGCGGCGGCCTTCGCCGCCTCGGGGCCGACGAGGGAGACGAGGCGATCGCCTCGGGCCCGGTTCCCGACCTGATCGTGGTTCTGGAGGCAGACCACGTGGGCCTCGGAGGGCATCCCGCGGCTGCTCCTGCCGTAGGCCTTCCCGCGGAAGCCGGAGAAGCGTGAGCCGTCGTAGACGAAGCCACGCTCGAGGGCGGTCGCCACGTCCGACGCCTTTCCGTAGTCGGCGTAGTAGCCCGTCGTCTCCCGCGTGAGGATCGCGTGGAGAGCGTGGTGGAGGTCGTCGCTCCACTGCGCGTCGTGTCCCCAGCCCTCCGGCCGGGGCAGAACCGTCAGCGGATCGTTGAGGTCGCTCTCGGAGATCACGGCGCCGCCGTGAGCCTGCACCGCCTCGCCGATCTCCGAGAGCACGTGGCGCGGCCCCGAATCCCGGATCATCTGGATGGCGTCGAGGCGGAGCGCGTCGATCCCGAAATCGCGGATCCACTGGACCGCGTTGTCGACGAAGTAGGCGCGTACCGGCCCGGACCCCGCGTCGTCGAAGTTCAGCGCCTCGCCCCAGGGTGTGTGGTGCTTCTTCGTGAAGTACGGGCCGAACTCCCGCAGGTAGTTCCCCTCCGGGCCGAGGTGGTTGTAGACGACGTCGAGGATCACGGCGAGGCCGTGCTCGTGGGCCGCGCCGACCAAGCGAGCGAGGCCAGCGGGGCCGCCGTAGCTCTCCTGCACCGCAAAGGGGTGCACGCCGTCGTAGCCCCAGTTTCGCGTGCCGGGGAAGCTCGCGACCGGCATCACCTCGATCGCGTCCACGCCGAGCTCGTCGCGCAGGTAGCCGAGGTGCGCCGCCACGCCGTCGAAGGTCCCCTCCGGCGTGAACGTGCCGACGTGCAGCTCGTAGATCACCCAATCCGCCGGCCGTCCGAGCCGCGGGCGGGACGAGGGCCGGAAGCGGCGAACGTCCACCACGGCGCTCGGTCCGTGAACGCCCTCCGGCTGCCGCCGCGAGCGCGGGTCGGGCCGGCGTCGACCGTCGGGACAGACGAAGAAGTAGCGGTCGCCGTCGGCGACACCGTCCACCTCCGCGACGTAGAGATCGCCCACGCGCTGGAGCTCGATTCGCCGCGTGCTGCCGCCGCGCTTCCGAGGCAGCAGCTCCAGCGCGAGGGAGGCGACGCGAGGTGCCCAGACCCCGAACGACCACCCGCCTTCCGGCAGCGGATTCGCGCCGAGCGCCCACGTTCGTGCCGAGCCCATGGGGCCAAGGTGTCGCGGAAACGCACGCGTGGCAATGCGCTCGGCCTCGCCCGCCCGACCCGCTTGGGGTGTCTCTACGGGACGGTCCAGGTGTCGCCGGTGCCGAGGAGCTTCTCCAGATCGCCGTCGCCCAGCGTCTCGGTGACCCGGCGCTGCAGCGCTTCGTCGAGCTCGTGATGGACCGCGCGCTCCTCGGCGCGGAAGATCCCGATGGGCGTGGGGAAGGCCGGGCCCATTCCCGCGAGGAGGAAGGCGAGGGCGGGCTGCGCCTTCTCGTCCCAGACGAGGAGCTCGCTCTCCGGGACGCCGCCGTCGCCGACGGGGACGATCTCCGGCTCGAGGCCGTTCAGCCGGATCCCCTTCTTGCCGTCCTCGAAGACGAGGGGCTTGCCGTGCTCGAGGTGGAGCTGGCTCCGGGCCTTGCTCGCCTTTTCGGTGAGGGTAACGAACGCGCCGTCGTTGAAGACGTTGCAGTTCTGGAAGATCTCCACGAGCGCGGCGCCCCGGTGACTCGCCATCCGATGGAGCACGCCCTGCAGGTGCGCGGCCTCCACGTCGATCGATCGCGCCACGAAGGACGCGCCTGCACCGAGGGCGAGGCGGATCGGGTCGAAGGGGGCGTCGATCGATCCGTACGGCGTCGATTTCGCCTTCTTCCCCGCCTCGGAGGTGGGGGAGTACTGCCCCTTCGTGAGCCCGTAGATCCGGTTGTTGAAGAGGAGGATCTTCACGTCCACGTTGCGCCGCAGCACGTGGATCAGGTGGTTTCCGCCAATGGAGAGCGCATCGCCGTCGCCGGTGACCACCCAGACCTGCAGATCGGGCCTAGTGAGCTTGAGGCCCGTGGCGATCGCCGGCGCACGTCCGTGAATCGTGTGGAAACCGTAGGTGTTCATGTAATAGGGGAAGCGGCTGGAGCAGCCGATCCCCGAGATGAACACGACCTTCTCCCGAGCGATCCCGAGCTCGGGCAGGACCTTCTGCATCGACGCGAGGATCGCGTAGTCGCCGCAGCCCGGGCACCAGCGGATCTCCTGGTTGGTCTGGAAGTCCTTGCGGGTGAGCTGGCTCACGAGAGCGCCTCCTCGATGCGGGCGGCGAGGTCGCCCACCTGCAGCGGCTTGCCCTTCACTGCGTTGATCCCCACCGCGTCCACGAGGTAGCGCGCGCGGAGGATGATGGAGAGCTGGCCCAGGTTCAGCTCGGGGACCACGACCTTCTCGAAGCGCTGCAGGATCCCGCCGAGATCCATCGGCAGCGGATTGAGGTTCCGGAGGTGGACGTGCGAAACCGGCAGGCCTCGGGATCGGAGCTGCGCTGCCGCCGCCCGGATCGCACCGTAGGTTGAGCCCCATCCCACCACGAGCAATCGTCCGTCGGGAGGCCCTTCGACTTCGAGCGGCGCGTAGTCCTGGGCGACGCGCCGCACCTTCTCGGCCCGGACCCGCACCATCTTCTCGTGGTTCTCGGGGTCGTAGGAGACGGAGCCGGTGAGGAAGTCCTTCTCGAGCCCGCCGATGCGGTGCTCGAGACCGGGCGTGCCTGGCGCGACCCAGGACCGCGCGAGGGTCGTGTTGTCCCTCTCGTACGGGAGGAAGCCCTCCGCTTTCGTGCGCTTCGGCGCGTCGATCGGTTTCAGGTCCGCGATCTCGGGGATCTTCCAGGGCTCCTGGCCGTTGGCGAGCGAGCCGTCGGAGAGGAGGATCACCGGCGTCATGTAGCGGACGGCGATCCGCACGGCTTCGAGCGCGGCATTGAAGCATTCACTCGGAGTCGCCGGGGCGATCACTGGAAGGGGAGATTCGCCGTTCCGCCCGAAGAGGACCTGGAGCAGATCCGCCTGCTCGGTCTTCGTCGGCAGGCCGGTCGAGGGGCCACCCCGCTGCACGTCGATCACCAGGAGCGGGAGCTCGGCCATCACCGCGAGGTTGATCGCCTCCTGCTTCAGCGCGATCCCCGGCCCCGAGGAGGTCGTGATCCCGAGGTTCCCGCCGAAGGCCGCGCCGATGGCCGAGGATACCGCGGCGATCTCGTCCTCCGCCTGGAAGGTGGTGAAGCCGAAGTTCTTGTGGCGGGAGAGCTC
The DNA here is from genome assembly GCF_001263175.1 of Vulgatibacter incomptus. GTDB lineage: Bacteria > Myxococcota > Myxococcia > Myxococcales > Vulgatibacteraceae > Vulgatibacter > Vulgatibacter incomptus. The sequence goes on from NZ_CP012332.1 coordinate 124,631, forward strand.
GTGGAGGATGTCGGACGCGGGTGTGATCGGGTAGCTGCCCAGGAAGCCCTTCAGGCCCGAGAGCTTCGCCGCGGCGATGAGGCCCATCGCCAGCGCCTGGTTCCCCGAGACGTTGCGGTAGCGGCCCGGCGCGATCCGCGCGGGAGGCACCACGTACGTGCCCGCGAAGAGCTCGGCGGTCTCACCGAAGGCATGGCCGGCGAGGAGCACCTTCTCGTTCGCCGCGAGGATCTCGGGCTTCTTCGCGAACCGCTGCTGCAGGTGCCGGAGGATCGGCTCGGTCGGGCGCTGGTAGAGCCAGAGCATCAGACCCAGCGCGAACATGTTCTTCGAGCGGGCGATCTCCTTCGTCGAAAGCCCGCTCCCGTGCAGCGCTGCCTCGGTGAGCTTCGAGATGTCCACGCCGTGGACCACGAAGGCGTCGAGGCTGCCATCCTCGATCGGATTCGCAAGGTAGCCCGCCTTCGCGAGGTTCCCCGCGACGAAGGCGCCCGTGTTCACGATCAGCGTGCCGCCCGGGCGGAGGTCGGCCAGGTTCGAGCGCAGCGCCGCGGGGTTCATCGCGACCAGCACGTCCGGGCGATCGCCCGGCGTGTAGACGGGCTGCGAAGAAAACTGGATCTGGAAGCCCGAGACCCCCGCGAGGGTCCCGGCCGGCGCCCGGATCTCCGCGGGAAAGTCCGGGAAGGTCCGGAGGTCGTTCCCGGCAAAGGCGGAGGCGCGCGAGAACTCGCCGCCGGAGAGCTGCATCCCGTCTCCCGAGTCGCCGCAGAAGCGGATGGTGACGGTGTCCAGGACGCGGCTCGGCTTCGTCGATGAATCGGGCGGCGGAATCCCCATCGATGCTCCCTCGACGCCGGCTCTCGTGCGATGCCGGCTCCCGCAGGTGGAGTACCGCCCGAGGGCATCTCCGAGAACCGCCCTCGCGGGGGCTTGCGCGAAGGCATCGTGCGATCGGTGGCCCCGGGCTTGCTCCAGGCCTCGGCGCTCCCCATCCCACTGGTGGAGGTCCCGACCGATGTCCGACGACGACCGCAGGCGCTACGAGCGCCTCTACCCGCATCCCGCTCAGGGCCTCGACACGGAAGCGGCGAGGCGGCGGGTCGAGGCCCATCCGAGCGTGATGCCGCCCAACCCGGAGCCCGTCCGCTTCGGGCGCCTGCGGAACCGCGAGCGCTTCGGACTGCGGCTCGGCGCGGTGCTCGGCCTCGTCGCCGCAGGCTTCTTCGCGCCCTTCTTCGTCCGGATGCTGGGCAGGCGCCAGGCGCGCCCGTGGGAGCGCGATCAGGGGCAGCGGATCCTCTGGCGCCTGCGAAATGGACCCTTCGGCCGGCGCGTTCTTCTCGTGGCCCGAAGATGATTGACATGCCACGCCGGCTGGATAGGTTGGCGGGCAGGACTTCGAGCGTTTGCGGCCACAAAGGAGGGCCGCGAGCCTCCCCGGGCATATATGGGGGCGATCTGGTTTCGACGAGGGTAGCGAAGCCCGAGGCGCGTGCCGTGCTGGCCAACGGAGCACGTAAATTCACTGTAGGCAAAGAACAAAAGCCAACGACAACGTTGAGCTCGCTGTCGCCGCCTAACAAAGCGGTTGCATAGCGCGGAGGCCGGGAGCCCGCCGGAAGCGCCCGTCACCTCCGTCATCGAATCCGGCCGATCCTGCCAAGACGCCCCGGGCGCGGCAGGGCCGTATCATCCGGGGAGCTTCACCGGGGAGCCTGCCCTTGGGCGCCTCGGCGAAGGATAAAACAGGGGCTACGCACGTAGGGCCGAGGAGTAGAGCACTTTCGGACGCGGGTTCGATTCCCGCCGCCTCCACCATTTTTTCCGTTCGGCGAGGTTTCGCCGGAGTCCAAAGGCTCGCAGAAATGCGGGCTTTTTTCGTGTCTGGCGTCCGAATTGGTCCGGTCCAGTCGCCCTGCCGGTTCGGAAATCCGAATCCCCGCCCCAGGGCGGGATGGGACTACGATCCCGCTCACCTGGACGGAGCATACGTCCCGGGGGGAGAAAACATGGATCGTACGAAGCTGATTTGGGTCGCCGCCTGCACCATGCTCGCCGGTTGTGGAGGAGAGGCCAGGTTCGCGAAAATTGGGCCGGACGGAGGTGTGCTTGTCTCGGCGGATAGGGAGCTCCGTCTCGAGATTCCCGCGGGTGCCCTGGCGACGAAAACCACGATCGGCATCGAGCCGGTCGAGGAGCGGGCTCCCCACGGGCTCGGGAAGGCCTACCGGATCACCCCGGCCGACATCGCGCTCAGTGCCCCGGCTCGCCTCGTCTTCGACAAGCGCGAGGAGAACGAAATGGCAGTCGCCGTCGCGTCGCGTGGCGCCGACGGCTCCTGGCAGGCGCACCTCGGAGCGGCGTTCGATCGCTTCGAGGCCACGCTCACCGTGGAAACCACGGAGTTCTCCACCTGGTCGCTGATCCAGATGCTCAAGATCGAGCCGACCGACCTTCGCGTCCGCATTGGGGCCACGACGGATTTCCAGGTGAACATCTGCCTCGAGGACGACGCTTCGCTCTTCGCTGGCGCAAACCTCGCCAACGTGGCCGATACGTGCCGCCCCTGGACGCTGAGCGATCGCGTGCTCCGCTGGACGGTGGATGGCCTCCCCGGGGGCAGGGAGGATATCGGTACCGTCGCGGGCGACGGCAGCCGCGCCACGTACATGGCGCCGGCGGCCATCTCCGATTGGAATTCGGTTGTGTCGGTCACCGCCTGGATGGACATTCCGGGCCGCCCCGAGGGCGGCCTCGGAGCGGAGCTCACGCTGAGCCCTTATTGACCCGGAGGGGATTGCCGCGAGAGTGGGGGAGACGCCGATTCCTCCACTCTCGCGGCGAGGTTCCTAGAAAACAAAAGGCCCGCAGAAATGTGGGCCTTTTGTTTTCGGACCTCTCGACGCTCGCCGATGCCTGCTCGATGACGTCGTTGCGCGCAGCGGCCACGAATTCGGCACCTGCGGCTCGTTCACCAGGTACCCACGCTCGGGCAGACCTTCAGCCTCGCCTCGCCGGTTCGGAATTCCGAATTCCTGCCCCAAGTGGAAATGAGTTTAGGATCCCGCCCCACCTGGACAGTGCATTGACCACGTCCCGGGGGGAGAGAACATGGGTCGTACGAACCTGCTTTGGGTCGCCGCCTGCATCATGCTCGCGAGCTGTGCCGGGGAACCTTCGATCGCGAGGATCGGGCCGGCGGGCGGTGTGCTGGTCTCGGGGGACGGGCAGCTCCGTCTCGAGGTCCCCGCGGGTGTCCTGGCGAAGACGACCACGATCGCAATCGCAACGGTCGAGGAGCGCGCTCCCCACGGGCTCGGGAGGGCCTACCGGGTCGCCCCGGCCGACGTAGCGCTCAGTGGCCCGGTTCGCCTCGTCTTCGACAAGCGCGAGGAGAACGAAGTTGCAGTTGCCGTCGCGTCGCGTAACGCCGACGGCTCCTGGCTGGCGCACCTCGACGCAGTGTTCAGTAGCTTCGAAGCCACGCTCACAGTCGAAACCACGGAGTTCTCCACCTGGTCGCTGATCGAAATGGTCAAGCTCGAGCCGACCGACCTCCGCGCCCGCGTCGGGGCGGCGAAGGAGCTCCAGGTGACCATTTGCCTCGATGACTACGCGTCGCTCTTCTCCGGAGCGGTCCGCGCCAAGGTGGCCGACACGTGCCGGCCGTGGACGCTGAGTGATCGCGTGATCCGCTGGGAGGTCTACGGCCTCCCAGGGGGCAGGGAGGAGATCGGCACCGTCGCGGGCGACGGCAGCCGCGCCACGTACAGGGCGCCGACGGCCATCCCCGATCACAATCCGGTGTGGATCTCCGCCGTCCCGAACATTCCGGGCCGCCCCGAGGGCCGCATCGGCGTCCCGCTCACGCTGATCCCGAACGATTGCCCGGAGGGGATCTGCCTCATCGAGTGCGCGATGGAGAGCGAGACTTTTATCGCTGGTGTGCCTGAGCACGTGAGCCACCAGGAGCACCGCGTCGTACTCGAATACCACCACACGGATTGGAACGACCATTGGTTCACGGCGATCGACTCGGGAACGGAGCGCATCATGGACCCCGAGTGCACGGTCGAATTGCTCCCGGACGGCGCCGCCGAGGTGCAGCAGAGGACTACCTTCCGGCTTACACGTGACGGTGACACGCTCACCTACTGGGGCAGCGGCGGCGTCACCTACGACCGCGTGGAGCGTTGGGCCTGCGAGGACGGCTGGTCGAACGACCTACATGTCGAGCGCGCATCCATCGGGTGGTTCCTCGACGGCGTATGGGCAGCGCCCTACGATTCGTTCTCCGGACGGATGGAGGACGGCGCCTGGTACCGCAGCTGGGACTGCGTTGTCGTCCGCTGACGTGGTCTTCGCACCCGTAGGAGCGCAGCTTCTCTGACCAGGAAAAATGCCGCGATGAACCAGACCACTCGGCTTCAATGCGTTTGCGATCAGGTGCATCTCGAGGTGGAGGGAGCGCACATCGTCAGCGCCGAATGCCATTGCAACAGCTGCCGTGCGGCCGGCGCCAGGATGCAGGCTCTTCCCTCGGCCCCGCGGTTTATGGAGCCGAGCGGCGGAACGCGCTTCGTTCTCCATCGCAAGGATCGTGTTCGATTTCTCCAGGGGGCCGACCTCCTGAAGGAGTATCGCCTTTCACCAGGAGCCACGACCCGCCGAGTCGTGGCGACCTGCTGCTCAACGCCGGTCTTCCTCGAATTCACCAACGGCCATTGGCTCAGCCTCTATGGCTGCCTCTGGCCCGCTGGGGCCCTGCCCAGGCTCGAGTTACGCACGATGACGGGCGACCTTCCAGCCGGCACGGTGCTCCCCGACGATGTCCCGAACTGCAAGCGTCAATCGGGGTCGTTCTTCTTCAAGCTCCTTGGCGCGTGGATCGCCATGGGGTTCAAGAGGCCGAAGATCGCCGTAGGAAACGGTGAGTTACAGGTCTGAAATCGACGGCAAGGTCTGCAGCTACTTCGCAATCGCGTAGATGACCAGTCCGGTGACCACCGTGCCGACGATGCCGCCGATCACGGCGGAGGTGGTGCGCTTGGAGCGGACCTCCGTGGCGTAGGTGAGCGCGAACTGGGCCTGATCGGAGTCGGTCCAGCTTGGGGGCACGATCGGGAGCTCGACGTTGGAGCTGTTGGCCACGAGGCCTCCCGTGAGCCAGCCGACGGGGCCGAGGATGCCCAGTGCGAGCCCGCCGAAGAAGTAGCGTGTCGCGCCGGAGTCGGCCGAGGCCATTCCCTGGGCAGCGAAGACGTGGTTGGAGTAGCTGGCCGGAACGACGAAAGAGTCCTGCGCTGAGCGAGGGATCTCGAGGCGAAGAGTTGGAGGAGCCTCCTTCGAGCCGTGGTCGGTCTGGGTCATCCGAACGTATTCGGCCTCGGTGATCCGAACGTAGTCGCCGAACTTCAAGCACCAGATCCCGACCGCGCCGCGGGAGTCGAGATCCTTGATGCACTCCTTCCCGCTGATCTCGAGCACCTGCGGATAGTCCGCCGCCATGGCGGCGGTGGGCAGGAGCAAAGCAGTCCCTACGACGGCGGCGATCGCCTTCGTCCAAATCGTCACGTGAACCCCTCCAATCGCCGGAGCCTGGACGGCTCTGGACGCGATCCGCCGGCCGATGTCGGACCCCCGTGGCATAACGGGAGGACGCAGGGCCGTGTTGGATACGGACCGTGGATAACCCGTTCGGGCTAGCCGGGGCAGGGACGATGATTCACCTCACCTATTCAAACCGGACGGAGGCGCTCCTTGACGCGCTGGCGGCCGATCTTGCCGTGGAGGGGGCGGCGGGGCGGAGCCCGTTCGAGCCCACCCGGCTGATCGTGCCGAATCGCAACGTCGAGGTCTGGCTGAAGCACGGCCTGGCCCGCCGCATGGGGATCGCCGCGAACCTTGACGTCCAGCTCCTTCGGCGCTTCGTCGGCGGCCTCCTGCCGGAGGGGATGCGCCTGGTGGACGGGCCGCTCCTCTTCGACCTGGTCCTCTCGCTCCTCCTGGACGACGACTACCTGGCGCACTCGGCCCTGGCGCGGCCGCGCTCGTACCTGCTGGCTGCAGGGGATGGGGCGGACGCCGTGGACCTCCGGCGCTTCCAGCTCGCCAGCCAGCTCGCGCGCCTCTTCGACGAATACGGCCACGCGCGGCCGGAGATGCTCGCGGCCTGGTCCCGGGAGCCCTTGCTCGCAGGGACGCCCTTCGCCGAGACCGAGGAATGGCAGCGGCGGATCTGGCTGGACCTCTTCGCCCCCGACGGGCTCGCCGAGAGGTGGGGCAGGGAGCAGGGGATCCGGTACGTCCAACTCCAGGACCTCGCAACCGCGGAGGGCCTGAGCAGTCCGGAGAAGGCGCCGGTCCATGTCTTCGGCGTCTCGTACGTGGCCTCGGTCTTCCATCGGATCCTGGCGCGCCTGGCGTCGGGGAGCGACCTTCGCGTCTACTCGCTGAACCCCTGCATGGAGTTCTGGGAGGACGTGGAGGCGGCCCCCGAGATCCGCCGGAGGCTGGCGCGGCACGGGCGGCTGGGAGGGGAGGGGACCCTCTTCCGGGAGCCGGATCCCTTCGGGCTCGAGGCAGGCGGCGACACGCCGGCGCTCTCGCTGTGGGGGAGGCCGGGGCGCGAGAACATCCGCTTGTTGAACGAGCTCGCCGAATGCGATTACCGCGCGGTCTTCGAGGATCCCGACGGGGCTCGAAGCCTGCTGCGCCAGCTCCAGCACGACATCCTGGTGCGGGAGCCGGAGCGGACGGAGCCCGATCCCGCCTTCGACTTCAGCGCGGACAAGAGCGTGCGGATCCTGGCCTGCCCCGGCATCAAGCGGGAAGCGGAGGCCATCGCCGAGGCGATCTGGTCCCTCGTGGCGGAGGACGACGGAAGGGGATCCGGCGGGGAGCCGCTCCGCTTCAACGACATCGCTGTCCTCGTGGCGGGGAGCGATCCGAGCGCGTACTTCACCCACCTCTGCGCGGCGTTCGAAGAGACCTGGAAGATCCCCTACAGCCTCTCGGATTCGGCCTTCGCCGCGGAGAGCCGGATCGCCGAGGCGGCGGAGCTCCTCCTGGCGCTGCCGGCGGGGCGGTTCACGCGGGCGGAGGTGCTCGCCTTCGTCACCCACCCTGCGGTGATGTCGCGCTTCCCTGGTGTCGATGCGTCGGCGTGGGGGCGATGGTGCGATCGGCTGGGTATCGTCCGCGGCGCGGATCGCTTCGACCTGCGCGAGAGCTATGTCGAGCAGGATCTGCTCTCGTGGGATCAGGGGCTGCGGCGGCTCGCGCTCGGCGCCTTCCTCGCCGACGCGGACCAGCCGTTCGAGGCCGTCGATGAGGACGTCGTCCGGCGCTATCTCCCGGCCGAGGCGGGCGGCGAGGGGGAAGAGGGCTTCGGGCTCTTCGCCCGATCGCTGATCGCCGACCTTCGGGCCGCGAAGGACGCCAGGCTCACGATGTCGGAGTGGGCCGGGTTCCTCGGCGATCTCGTGCAAGCGTATTTGACGCCGAGTGGAGAAGCCGAGGCGCGCGAGCTCGAGCGATGCCTTCGCACGATCCGCGGCATCGCGGACACCCGGCTCGACGACCGACCCGCCTCGTTCCGGATCGCATCCGAGCTCGCCCGGCAGGCGCTCGGGGGCCTTGGGGGATCGCGGGGGCAGTACCTCGCCGGCGGTGTGGTCGTCTCCACGCTCCAGCCGATGCGGGCGATCCCCTTCCGCGCCGTCTTCATCGCCGGTCTGGGGGAGGGGCGGTTCCCTGCGGCCGATCGGCGGAACCACCTCGATCTGCGCCTCGCGCGGCCCCGGGCAGGGGACGTCTCCCCGCGGGAGGGCGATCAGTACATGTTCCTCGAAGCGATCCTCTGTGCGCGCGAGCGGCTCCAGCTCTCGTTCGTCGCGCGGGATCAGCTCACGGGTGATCCGCTCCAGCCCTCGATCGTGGTCGCCGAGCTCGAACGGATGCTCGCCAGGGGCTACGGCGCGACGAAGCTGCGAGAGGAACTGCCGCTTCGGCGCTTCGAGGCGCCCGAGGCGTTCGCGTCGCCGCAGGCCAGGCGGGAGGCGCAGGCTCTCGCGCTCCGGGAGGAGCTGCGGCGCCACCTGGCGTCCGGGCACGGGGACGGGGATCGGGCTGCGAGTGCGCCGGAGTTTTCAGAGCGGGGGCAGAGAGCGACGAGCGCCGAGTCCCGGGTTCCGGAGTTGGATGGCCTTCTCGATGCGGTGAAGCCGGAGCTGCGTCTCCGTCTCGCCGAGGCCCACGGGCTCCACGCCCATCGCCTGGATCGTGTCACGCCATTGCACGACCCTTCGGAGGCGCTGCGGCTCACGCTGCGCGATCTGCGGCGATTTCTCGAGTGCCCCCTGCAGGGCAGCGCGGCGCTCCTGCTCGGCCTCCGCGACGACGAGGAAGACGGCCTCCTCACGCTCGAGGACGAGGCGCTGGAGAGCAGCGCCCTCGACCGATCGGTGTTCCTCGCGGATCGATTCGTCGCCGGTGTAGCCGGCGCGGGGAGCGGATCGCCCGACTTCGAGGCCAGCTTCGACGAGCGCGCTGAGTTGGAGAGGCTCGCCGGCCGGTTTCCCCTGGGACTGTTCGGCGAGGCGGAGCGGGCTCGCCAGCTCGGCACCCTCGCCGAATGGGGAGGGACGTACCAGGAGATTGCTGCGGCCAGAGGTCCGGGCGTCGAGATCCTTCGCTTTGGGCCGGCCATCGAAGAGGATCGGGGCGCCACGCCCTGTGATCCGGTGCGGATCGAGAGCGTCGGCGGTTGCGTCGCGCACGTGGAGGTCCGCGGACGGACCGGGGTGTTGGTGGCGGGCCGCAAGGGCTCGCTGATCCTCAAGACGCCCAAGGTGTCGGACGCGGTCTCGAGGCAGAAGGACGCGCTGCGGGCCTTCGTCGATCGGGTGATCCTCGCGGCGGCGGGTCTGGCAGACGAAAAGGCGACCCACTCCGCCTGGTTCTGCCGGACGGCGGACGGTAAGGAGCTCGAGCCGATCGTCTTCGCGCCGATCTCGAGAGGCGAGGCGCTCGAGTGGCTGGGGACGATGGCAGAGGACCTCGTCTCGCGGGCCCACGACTACTTCCTGCCGTGCGAGGCGGTGTTCCGCTCTCGCGCGAAGCCAGGGATGCCGCTTGCGGAGCACGTGGCGAAGGTCGCCGACGATCGGCGAAAGCGGCCCTTCGATCATGGGCCGGTGCGCGGCGCCGAGGGATTTCCGCCGCCGCCGGAGGACGAGGCGCTCTGGATGATCGAGAGGCGCTTCGGCCTCTTCTTCGCCAAGGTCGGGGTGGTCGAATGAGCGCCTTGCGCTACGAGAAGCCGGCGATCCTCGGGCGCCTGCCCAAGGATCGGCACGCGGTGATCGAGGCGTCGGCCGGGACCGGCAAGACGTACACGATCGAGCACCTGGTGGTGGAGCTCGTCGTCGAAGCGGGCGTTCCGATCGCCGAGATCCTGGTGGTGACCTTCACCGAGAAGGCGACCAGCGAGCTGCGCGCCCGGGTTCGGAAGCTCCTCGTCGATCTGCTCGCCCTCACGCCTGACAAATCGGCGGCGGCGACCGTTCCAGATGAGCGCTGCTGGATCCTCGACGACGAGAAGAGGGCGAAGCTCGAGCGCGCCCTGCGCGACTTCGACTCGGCGACGATCTCGACGATCCACTCCTTCTGCCAGCGGATCCTCACCGAGCACGCCTTCGCCAACCAGAGGCTCTTCTCCGAGCAGCGGGTCGATGGCCGGGAGGCCTTCTCCGCGGCATTCCAGGAGGCGCTCCGAACGGACCTCGCGGTCGACCCGGAGCATGCGGCGCTCCTGGCCGTTTGGCTCGAGTCGAAGACCGTGCCCGACCTGGAGAAGCTCCTCCACGCCTGCGCGGGCAAGCGCGGACGCCTCCTCCCGATCTGGGACGAGCCTGCGCTCGACCGGGCGATCTCGGCCTTCCCTGTTGCGTCGGATTTCGAGCTGCTCCTCAAGGACGAGATGAAGGCCGCGAAGGGGCGCTCGGCAACGGCGCCCATGAACCGCTATGCCTTCCTCCGCGACGAGCTCCGAAGCTACCCGAGCAACGGAGCCTTCCTCGAGAAAGTGGCGGCGCTCCAATCGCTCCGAAAGCCCGGCCGAGAAAAATGGCTCGGTGAGCTGCGGGCCGTCCTCGACGAGATCCCTCCCGGCGGGCCTGCGATCGACGCGTTGAGGGAACCGGTCGCGGCGCTGGATGACGGCATCGTCTCGCTGGAGGCGCTGGTCGTGCAGCGCTTCCTGCCGTGCGTGCAGGCGCGCCTTGCGGGGCGCAAGCAGGTCCAGGGGCTCTTCGACTTCGACGACATGCTCTCGCTCGTGCGCGACTCGCTCCAGGGCGCGCACGGAGAAGCGCTGGTCGGGCTGCTGCGGGAGCGGTACCGCTACGCCCTCATCGACGAGTTCCAGGACACCGACGAGCTCCAGTGGGAGATCTTCCGGCGGATCTTCTTCGAGAGCGGCGGGAAGAACTTTCTCTTCCTCATCGGCGATCCGAAGCAGGCGATCTACCGCTTCCGCGGTGCGGACGTGGAGACCTACCTCGCCGCCAAGGGTGAGCTCGTCGCGGCCGGTGGCGCGCGGGAGGCCCTCACCGAGAACTTCCGCTCCACGGCTCGCCTCATCGAGGCCTACAACCGGATCCTCGATCAGCAGGGGGACCCGCCCTTCTTCACCCGCGCGGGCATCGGATACGAGGAGCCGGTGCGCTGCGGAAACCAGGCGCTCGAGCTGTTGGGGCCCGACGGAGAGCCCGCGGCGCCGATCCATGTCTTCGAGCTCCCGATTCGCAAGGGGGAAATGTCGAAGGACGTGTTGCTACCGGTGCTCGGTGCCCGGCTCGCCCGGGAGATCCGCGCGATCACCGATCCCGTCGCTCCGAGCCTGCGCTTCTCGAAGGGGAGCGGAGAACCGGAGCGGATCGCACCTCGGGACATCTACGTCCTCTGCAGCACGAAGGACGACGGAGAGCGCGTCGGGGAGGAGCTCCGAAAGGCGGGGGTCCCGCACGCCCATTACAAGCAGGAAGGGCTGCTCGATACCGACGCAGCGCGAGCGCTCCACGACGTTCTCGCGGCGGTGGCGGAGCCGGACGACCACGCGAAGCGGATGCGCGCGTGGCTCTCCCCGTTCTTCGGGCTCCGGCTCCGGGATCTCCCGTCGGTCCGGGACCTGCCTCCCTCGGATCCGCTGGTTCAGAGGCTCCTCGATTGGAAGGGCGAGGCGGATGGGCGCCGCTTCGAGCGTCTCTTCTCGCGCCTCCTCGACGAGAGCGGGATCGTTCGCCGCCTCGTCCTCTCGGACTCGGGCGATCGCGATCTCACCAACTTCCTGCACCTCTGCGAGCTCCTCCTCGAGGCGTTGGGGAGCACGTGCCGGACGCTTCCCGAGCTCGTGGCGCTCCTGGGCAGGTGGATCGACGGCACGGCCAAGCCCGAGCAGGAGGATGGCAACCAGCAGCGGCTCGAGAGCGATCGCGACGCGGTCCAGATCATGACGATGCACGCGTCGAAGGGGCTCGAGGCGAAGGTGGTCTTCCTGGTCGGCGGCGTTGGCCCCAGGCCGGCGTCGAGCACCGCCGCCTTTCACGACCGGGACGGAGCGCGGGTGACCTGGGTCGGCAAGCCGCCCAAGGTGGTTCAGACCCTCGTGGATCGGGAGGCCGAGTGGGAGGACCAGCGGCTCCTCTACGTCGCCCTCACGCGGGCCAAGGCGCGCCTCTATCTCCCTGCGTACCCGAGCGACGAGGATGGAGCCGCTCTCAAGGGTGCGTACCGCGTGCTCAACCCCCGCCTCCTCGCGATGCGAGGCGAGAGCGATCCGCTGTTCACCGTGGAGACCTTGGTCGGCCACGACGACACCGAAGATGGCTCCGTGTCGGCGAGTGTTTCCCTGCGTGATTGGGAGCCTGCATATGGCCTTCTGGAGGAGGTGGACCGCACCGACGAGCTGAATGCGCTCCGGGCGGCACACCAGGGATATCGGATCACCTCGTACACCCAGCTCCGCGAGGGCGCGCCGAAGGGCGGCCACGAGCCGGAGCGCGACGAGTTCGCGGGCGAGAGCGAGAGGGCGGCGCATCCCGCCGACGACGAGCTCCCGGGCGGGGCCGGCTCCGGAATCTTCCTCCACGAGCTCCTCGAGAAGGTCTCGCCACGGAGTGTGGTCGAGGCGGGCTCGCCGGAGGAGTTCCTCGCCAGGACCGAGGTGGGCGAGTTCTTCCAACGGGAGGCGGCGAGGGCCGGCGTGGACCGCCGGCACCTTCGACACGCCGGCGCGCTGGTGCATGGGGCGCTGGCCGGGAGAATCCGGCTGCGCGATGGTCGGATCCTCGAGGGCATCGCTCACGCTCCTCGGCTCCTGCGCGAGGCGGAGTTCCTCTACCCGATCCCGGAGCGCTCGCATCCGAGGCTTACCCAAGCGCTCACGGGACAGCACCTCGAGATCCGCCGGGGCTTCGTGAAGGGATTCGTGGACGTGCTCTTCGAGCACGACGGACTCGCCTACTTCGGCGATTGGAAGAGCGACGTGCTCCCGTCGTGGTCCCGCGCTGCGATCGACGAGCGCGTGGAGAAGAGTTACCGCCTGCAGGCCCAGCTCTACTCGCTCGCGCTGGTGAAGATGATCGGCGTTCGGGACGAAGCCTCGTACGAGGCTCGGGTGGGCGGCTTCCTCTACCTCTTCCTTCGCGGGATGAAGCCGGACGGCGACGGGACGGAGGGCGTTCACTTCGAGCGTCCATCCTGGTCACATATCCTCGAGTGGGAGCGCGCGCTGCTGGAGCGAGAGGATCTCGAGGTGGCGACGTGAGCGGGCGGGCGCAGGATGAGTTGGATCGCGGCCGGAGCGAGCGCTCGCGGAGCGCGGGGAGGACGATGCGATGAATGACGAGATCCGACTCTCGCCGCTGGGCGCGGCGCGGCCTCGGCTCTTGCGGGGGCTCCTGCGGGGCATGGGTCGAGGCGCGCGTGGCGAGGCCGCACCCGAGGTTCCCTCGGAGCTCGAGGAGGCGGTGGCTCGCTGCGAGCTCGAGGGGCGGACGCTGCACCAGGCATGGGAGCTGGTGCGCTGTGGTCAGGGGCTGTCGGCGGTCGAGCGGCGGGGGCTCTTCTTTCTGGCAGTCGCAGCGCTGGTGAGCCAGGGCCGTGGCAGCACGCGCCTGCCCACCTCCGACGGCTCGTTGGATCGGCTCCTCGGCGATCTGCGGGCCACCGCTGCCGATCGGGCGCAGGTCGTCGCGCTCCTCGCGGAAGCGCGTGGACAGGGGCCGCGGCTGAGGGCGATCTTCGGTGTCCCGGGCGACTACAAGCCGCTCCTCCTGGGCGACGATCACCTCTGCCTGCAGCGGATGTTCCACTTCGAGGAGCGTCTGGTTGCCTCACTGCGGGATCGCATGTCGATTCCCCCGCTGGAGCCCGCGTCGCCCGACGCGCTCCGCGACGTGCTCGACCGTGCCCCGACGATCTCGGGCAAGAAGGCCGCCCTATCCGACGAGCAGCAGGAGGCGGTGCTCGCGGCGCTGCGGCTGCCGCTCGCCGTGATCACCGGCGGCCCCGGCACGGGCAAGACGTCGATCGTGGTTTCGATCCTGCGGATGCTCGCCCGGCAGGGAGTGGCGCCGGAGCGGATCGCGCTCGCGGCGCCCACCGGCAAGGCGGCGTTCCGCATGGCCGAGTCGATTCGCAAGTATCTGCTGGCGCTCGCGGACCCTGCCGCGGCGGACCTCGCGCTCATCGCATCTTGTCCGGAGCCGCGCACGCTCCACCGCCTCCTGGGCTACTCGCCGGTCCGCGAGAGCTTCCTGCACCACGAGAACAATCCGTTAGCCGAGGAGGTCGTGATCGTCGACGAGGCTTCGATGATCGACCTCGTCCTGATGGACCGCCTCGTGCGATCGATCCGGCCGGGCGCGCGCCTCGTCCTCCTGGGCGACTCGGAGCAGCTCCCGTCGGTGGACGCAGGGGCGGTGCTGAGGGATCTGGTGCCTCCGCCCGGCGTCACCGACTCGCGCTCGAGGTTCTCCGTGAGGCTCACCCGGAGCTACCGCATGGACCCCAGTGATCCGTCGGGGCGCAACGTGCTCTCGGTGGCCCGGGCGATCAACGAGGGCAGGGCGCCGTTCGACGGCGAGGAGCCGGTCCGACTTCGGCAATCGGCGGAGGAGCTCGCCTTCGAGAAGGTGGAGCTCCTTCAGGGCGACCTGGGCCCGTTCCTTCGGCGATGGCACGACGAGAAGATTCGGGGCCTCCCGTCGTTCGCGGAGCGGGTGAAACGGGAGTGGCGCTGGGAGGACGGGCGCTTCGTGGCCGGGGACGAGGAGGAGCTACGGATCCTCTTCCGCCACTTCGAGAGCCTGCGCCTCCTCTGCGTGACCCGGGAAACGCCACGGACCGGCACGGAGGCGGTGAACGCCGAGCTCCATGCGCTCGTGGCGGGCCGGTCGTCGTCGCGGGAGGCGGCGTTCCTGCCCGGGGAGCCGGTGATGATGCAGCGCAACGACTACGAGCGCGGCCTCTTCAACGGCGATCAGGGCCTGGTCCTCCGGGTCCGGGAGGCTGGCGCTGCCGGGCATCACTTCCGCGCCGTCTTCCCGAAGGGAGAGGGCTTCGCCGTCTTCCATCTCGACGGCCTTCGAGCGCATCTGCGGCTCTCGTACGCCATGACGGTGCACAAGTCGCAGGGCTCCGAGTTCGACGTGTTGGGGCTGATCCTCCCGGAGAACCCGATGCCGCTCCTCACCCGCGAGATCCTCTACACCGCGGTCACCCGAAGCCGCCGGGGCGTGGCCATCGTCGGCTCCCGCGAAGTGCTCGAGAAGGGCGCTGCCGCGCGCCTCGAGCGCCACAGCGGTGTGGCGCAGAAGCTGCGTTCGCTCGAGGGCTGAACCAGCCGAGAGAGCCTTCGGGGGATCCGAGCGTGAGGGATCCTTGATCGTGAAACGCGCCCGGCCGGACGAGGGGGTCCTCAGTCCGGCCGGGAGACGCGCCGCGACCGCGGCGACTCGTGCGACGACGCTCCTACTTGGCCCGAGCCTTCGGAGCCGGCTTCGCCGCCGCCGGAGCGAGGACGCCCTCCTGGAGCGAGCCGAGGCCGAGCTGCGGGACCTGGGCGCCGATCACGTCGGGGTCGCCCACGAGGACGATCTGCATCTGGGTCGGATCGAAGTAGGCCTCCGCCGCGCGCTGCACGTCGGCGGCGGTGGCGTTCTCGTAGGCCTCGATCATCCTGGCGTAGTGGTCGAGGGGCAGGTCCTTCCAGTAGAGGCTCGCGGCGGCGCTCGCGAGGCCGCCGACGCTCTCGAAGGAGCCGGGGATCGAGCGGATCGTCCCTTCCCTTGCCGCCTCGAGCTCCTTGGCGGTGATCGGCCGGGTCTTGATGTCGGCCAGCTCCTTGAAGACCTCCACCAGGGACGGCCCGGTGACGTCGGCGCGGACGGCGCTGGAGGCCACGAGGGGGCCCACGCCCCGGCGCGGCTCGACGTAGGCCCGCGCACCGTAGGTGTAGCCCTTGTCCTCGCGGAGGTTCATGTTGAGCCGGCTGCCGAAGAAGCCGCCGAAGACGGTGCTGGCGAGATCGAGGGCGAACTCGTCGGGGTCTCCCGAAGCGAGACCCGGGCGGCCGACCATGATCATCGTCTGGCCGAGGCCCTTCTTGGGCACAAAGACGACCTGCTGCCGGGCCGTGACCTGCGGGGCCTTGGGCGCGGCGGCCGCGGTGGCGCTCCCCTTCCACTTGCCGAACCAGCTCGTGGCGAGCTCCCGGGCCTGGTCGACGGTGATGTCGCCGGCGAAGAGGATGGCGGCGCCCTTGGGCCCGGAGGCGTTCGCGTAGAACCTGCGCGCGTCGGCCTGGGTAAGCTTCCCGACGCTCACCGGCGTGCCGGTCCCGAGCCTGCCGTAGGGGTGGTGGCGGCCGAAGACGGCGGCGGCGAAGGCCTCGCCGGCGAGGTAGCGCGGGTTGCCTACCTGTGCGGCGAGGTTGGCGAGCTGCTGCTCCTTGCGCCGCTGGAAGGACTTGGCGTCCAGGGAGGGCCGCTGCACCACGTCGGCGAGGAGCGCGGTCGCCGCCTCGGCGTTGGACGCGAGGACCTGGGTCCCCACGAGGGCGCCGTCCGGATTCACGGAGGCGAAGGCGGAGCTCCCGAGGTCGGCAAAGGCGTCGTCGAGGGCGAGGGCGTCCCGCTTGCCGGCCCCCTCGAGGAGGAGCTGGTAGGTGAGCTGGGCGAGGCCCTCCTTGCCGTCGGGATCGGAGGCGCTGCCCGCGCGGAAGGCCACGTTGATCGACACGAGGGGCAGCTCGTGCCTCTCGCTCACGATGACGGTCAGGCCATTCGGGAGGACGAAGCGCTCGAACGTCGGCGTGACGAGGTCGGCCAGGGCTCCCGGCGCGGGAGGTGCGTCCCGCCAGGCCTCGGGATCCGCGACGGCTTCCGTAGCGGCGTCGGGCTGGACGACGGGGGCAGTTGCGCAAGCGGACGCGAGCGCGAAGGCGGTCGATGCGATGGCGATGCGTCGCATGGCGAAGGAGCTCCCTTTGGCGGGCGGAGTCGAAGGGGCCGCGGACGAAGCGCGGCCGCCTCCAATTGCAGTGAGATCGTCGAGCACGAGGGGTCTACGCATGGCTACCTCGCCCCCTGCGCGGCCTTCGCCGGCTTCGCGTCCTGGGCGGCCGACGCCGGCGCTGCGTGGAGGATCACGCGGCGATCGGGAGCGAGAACGGTCCCGGCGAACTCTCGCACCTGCGCGCCGGTGACCTCGTCGTAGCGGCCGAGGTCGTAGGCGAGCCGCGCCGGGTCCCCGAGGTGGTGGTTGTAGCTCTGGAGAAGGTCGGCCTTGCCGCCGAAGCCGCCCACGGACTGCAGCCCCGAGATCCGCCCGGTCTTGAAGCGGTTGCGGACGCGCCGGATCTCGTCGTCGCGGACGCCGTCCTTGCGGACCTGGTCGAGGACCGCGTCGATCTCGGCGAGGAGCTGGTCGGTGGTCACGCCGGGCCGCGCCACCGCCTCGATGCTGAACACGGACTGGGCGCCGAGGCTCTGCTGGCTCGCCTGCACGCTCTGCGCGAGCTTCTTCTCGAAGACGAGGCGCTGGTAGAGGCGGCTCGACTTTCCGCTGGAGAGCGTGCTCGCGAGGACGTCGGCGACGGCGTCACCCTCGGCGAAGAGGGCGGGCGAGTGCCACATCACCTCGACCTTGGGCAGGGACGCGACGGGCTCCTCGAGCCGCAGCTCGACGGCCTGCGAGAGCGCGGCAGGTGCGGGCGAGGGCGCCAGCGGCTTGGGGTGCGAGCGGAGCGTGCCGAAGTACTTCTCGACCAGCGCCTTGGCCTGACCGGGCTCGAAGTCGCCGACGATCGTGAGGGTCGCGTTGGAGGGCGCGTACCAGGTGCGGAAGAAGTCCGCGACGTCGTCCATCGTGGCGGCGTCCAGATCCTCCATCGAGCCGATCACGCTGCCGAAGTAGGGATGCGGCGAAGGGAAGAGCGCCTGCCAGGCCTTCTCCTCGGCGAGGCCGTAGGGGGCCGTCTCGATGCTCTGGCGCCGCTCGTTCTTCACCACTTCCTGCTGGAGCTTCAGCTTCTCGGCCGTGAGGGCGTCGAGGAGGAATCCCATGCGATCGCTCTCGAGCCAAAGCGCGGTCTCGAAGTGGTGGCTCGGCACCGTCTCGAAGTAGTTGGTCCGGTCGAAGTTGGTGGTGCCGTTCAGCGCGGTGGCGCCGATCCGCTCCAGCATCGCGATGTGGGCGTCATCGGCGACGTGCTTCGACCCCTGGAACATCATGTGCTCGAAGAGGTGGGCGAAGCCCGTGCGGCCCGGCTGCTCGTGGAAGGCGCCCACGTGGTACCAGACGTTGACCGCGACGACCGGGAGCTGGTGATCCTCCGAGAGGATCACCTCCAGGCCGTTGGGCAGGGTGTACTTCTCGAAGGGGATCGCGAGGGCCACATCCTCGTTCGCCGGCTGGGGGGCGGGCGAAGCGGCGACCGCCGCTGCAGGGAGGGCGAGCGAGAGAAGGGCGACGGGGGCGAGCATACGCATCGGTCCTGGTTCCTCCGTGGGTGTACGCAGGTCGTACCACGGATGCCCCAAACGCTGGACGAAGCGATTCCATTTCGTCCGCCCGCCCGACCGGCTGTTCGGCACTCATCAGAGCGTGTGAAGAAATCGGTCCCGCAGGTGCGGGCCCGATTTCTTCATCTCGCGCTCCGCGCGAGGGCGCTCCTTTTCGTTTGCTCGCCTCCGGCTCGCGAGAGTTCGTGAAATTCTTCACGAACTCTCAGATCGGCGGCACGTCCCGCCCTTCGCCGAAGCCGAGGACCCAGAACCTCTCCGCTCCGGCCTCCCGCCGCATCGCGCGCTCGAGGGCCGCCGGCGGTTCGTCGATCGACTCGTCCGTGAGCCGAAAGGTGCCGAAGTGGATGCCCACGCTGGTCCCGGCGGCCAGCTCCCGGTGGGCGGCGGCGGCCTCGTCCGGCGAGAGGTGGACGTGCTCGGTCAGCCACCTCGGTTGGTAGGCGCCGATCGGCAGCAGGGCGAGGCGGATGGGACCGAGGCTCTCGCGGATCCGGTCGAAACGAAGCCCAATCCCCGTGTCTCCCGCGAAGTAGATCGTGCCCTGGCGGGTGCGGACTCCGAAGCCACACCAGAGCGAGGTGTCGACGTCGAACACGCCTCTGCCGGAGAAGTGCCGCGCAGGCAGACAGATGACCTCCACGCCTCCGGGCAGGCTCGTCGTCTGCCACCAGTCGAGCTCGGTAGCGTCGCCCAGCCCGCCGCGCTCCAGGATGCCGGAGTTCCCCAGCCCCGTGAAGATCCGTGGCCGGTGGATGCGGGCAAGCCTTCGCAGCGTCGACAGATCGAGGTGATCGTAGTGGTTGTGGCTGAGCAGGATCGCGTCGATCCGCGGCAGGTCGCCGATCGGAATCCCGGGCGGACGCAGCCGCCTCGGCCCCACGAGCGAGCCCGGACCGCAGCGCTCGGACCAGATCGGATCCGTGAGGAAGTGGAGACCTCCTGCTTGGACGAGGACCGTAGAGTGGTTGATGAACGTGACACGCAGAGTGTCTTCGTCCACTCGGGAGGGGGGCCGAGGAACAGGCGCCGCCTCGCTGAGCCGGGGCCGGAGGGGCGGGCGCCTCGATACCAGCCAGCCAAGGATCGTCCCGGTCTTCGGCTGGGGCGTCGACGGAACGTTCCGGAAGCGCCTGCCGTCGAAGTGATCGGAGGTGGGCCCGCGGAACCGGGGCGACGATGTGACGCAGCCCGCCGCCGCCGCCGCCAGGGCCGCGGCGCCCCCGGCCACCATCATCCATCGCCGGAACATTCGCCCTCCGAAGGCCGCGTAAAGAAAATATCCATCGGCCAGTCGGCGGATTTCCTCGTGCGAAGCGCGCCGATCACTCCGGCGATCGTTCCCTTTGAGCTCGTCGTCGCCGTCGGTGGCGGCGCCGTCGGCGTGCGCGCCGCCAGATCGACAACGCCGTCAGGGTGAACGCGAGCCAGAGCCCGCCCAGCGCGATCCCCGCGAGGACGTCGGTGAGGCGATCGATTCCGAGAACGAGGCCGCTCGCAGCGGAGAGGAGGGCGACGAAGAGGGCGATCGTCCAAGCCCGCACACTGGATTGCCAACCCGGCCAGGTGTGCGAGGCGACGTGCGCCAGGCTCCCGTCCAGGACCACTGCGAGGAACGCGGTCCGAGAGGGAAAGGAGAAGGTCCGCGGTGTCGCCCAATGCGCCACCGGCGGGGGCGGGCGCGCGACCGCCAGGGAGACGAGCTCGCCGATGACGAACGCGCCGGTGACGCCGATGGTCAGGATCCAGAGGGCGTCCCAGCTCTTTCGCCAGAGGTACCAGAGGACGGAGACGGCCATCGCCACCGGCACGACGACGGCCGGAATGGCCAGCGCCGCGGCCGCCTTCGCAGCGACGACGAGCCAGGCCTCGACCGACCTCGCGAAACTTTCGGCGACCCGCCGATCCAGCTCGTCGCTGCCGCTGGTGATCACCTCGCGAAACAGTACGCCCAGGACGGAGCCGAGCACGAACACGAAGACCAGCCCGACGACGAGTCGGATCTCGAGCGCTGTACTCGGCTCGACACCGGCGCCGAGCGGGCCGGCGCGCCCCGAAAGCCTGGCGCGGATCTTCGCGACCGGCGCAAAGGCGAGGGCGCGTTCGGCCACCCGGGTAAACCACTCGTGGTGTTGGGCGACCAGCCGCTGGAGCCAGCCGAGAGCGAAGAACGCGAAGACCACGATGAGCAGGATCAGGCCGGCGGCCCCGGCGAGCTTCGAGGCGCGCTCCCACGCCGCGCCGGCGACGTACCCGAGGCCGACCATCGAGAAGCCCCACGCGATCCCGCCCGTGACGTTGGCGGCGAAGAAGCGTCCGTAGGGCATGCCCGCGAGGCCGGCGACTCCCGGCACGATCACGCGTAGCGCCGTGGTGAAGCGGCCGAGGAAGATCGCCCAGGCGCCGCGGCGCTTCAGGTACGCCTGCGCCTCCGTGAAGTGCGTGCGCTCAAGCCACTTCCCCGGCCGCGTCTCCATCAGGCGCGGGCCGAAGCGGCGGCCCATCCAATACCCGATCGTGTCACCGATGGTCGCGCCCAGCGAGGCGGCGATCGCCATCGGAAGGAAGCGCGCACGACCCTCCGAGACCACCACGCCGCCGAGGATCGTGGCGAGCTCGCCAGGGACGATGAAGCCCAGGAAGAGCGGGCCTTCGAACATGGCGAAGCAAAAGACCAGCAGGTACGCGAGGGGAGATCGGATGCCGAGCACCCAGGTTACGATCCCTGTCACCGGCTCTCACCCGTGGGCCATCCGGACTCCACCGGATTGCGAGGTGGCGATGATCCCCCCCGAACCGCAAGCTCCGCGAGGGGGAGAGCTCGTGAAAAATTCACGAGCTCCCGCGAAGCCGGAGGCGGAGCAGACGAAAAGAAGAGCGTTTCCGCGCGAAGCGCGGCTGAAGAAGTCGCTCCCGCTCCGCGGGGGCGATTTCTTCACACGCTCCGAGGTCCCTCACCCGATGGCGGAGCAGCGGCCTGCGACCTATCTCTTGCTCGAACGCCGGATTTGCCAGGGCCTGGTTGCGAGCGGAGAGGATCGATGGCGGCACGCTGGCTGGGGGCTTCCGTCGGACTGCTCCTCACGGTCGGCGCAGCCCGTGCAGCCGAGGCGCAGCCGCCCCCGCCGGCGCACCAGCCCGGGACGCCTCGCCAGGCCGGAGAGTGGGTCCAGACCTTCGAGGCGCAGGCCCAGATCGGGGTGCAGTTCTTCCCTGGCGCTGCGGCCCACCTGGCCGGCAGCGGCCTCGCCTACGGCGTCTCGATCGGCTGGAAGCCGCTCTGGCTCGGCGGGATCGAGCTCTCGTACCAGGGAGCGAATTACTCGACCTCGGTGGAGGATCTCGCGCCCTCGGTCTCGATCTTCGAGAACGGCGTGCAGCTCCTGCTCCGCATCAGCCCCCGATTCGGCGTCTTCGAGCCCTACGCCCTGGCTGGCGGCGCGATCTCCTTCGTGAACGTGCGCGACAACGAGGGCGTGAAGCACTCGATCCAGGACGACATGCTGGTCAAGGTCCCGCTCGGGCTGGGCGTCGACATCCACCTGCAACCGCGGAACGCCGATCCGACCGAGACCCACGTAATCGTGGGTGCCCGGGCGAGCTACCTCCTCGTGTTCTTCAACGACTTCCTGCCGGTCACGAGCCGCGGCGCCGACCAGATGTCCACGCTCGTCCTCCTGGGCGTAGGGTTCTGACCGGCCGCCCAGGAGCATCGGGGGAGCCCGTCAGAGGGCCGACGGCGGTCCGGCGTTCGGAGCCTGGCTCGGAGGCGCTTCGTTCGGCTTCGACTGGTCGGCGCCCTCGTCGGGCACCAGCTCCACCACCACCGCGAGGAGATCGTCTCCCATCGGGACGAGCGCCGCGCGCACGAGCTGGCCCTCGTGGACGTCGGTCCGCGCGATGTCCTTCTCCTCCTGGATGAAGCGGGTGTCGGGCACGAGCCGGAGCGGGAGATCCGCCTTCGCCCCCGGCGCGGTGAGCGTGATGCTCTGCCCGTCGATCGACTTCACGTAGCCCTGGACGATCAGGATCTCGATCGGACCCTGCTGGTCGCCCTGCTGGTCGTTTCCGCCCTTCTGCTGGACGCGCGAGCTCGGGTTGCGCGCGTCGATCGCGTGGGTGCCCGCTGCCACGGCCGTTCCGCTTCCGAGAAGGAGCGAGCCTGCGGCGATGGCGGCGAGTAGCCGGTGGAGTGGTAGCGACATCCGTCCTCCCTTTGTGGAGCGCCCTTCGGGGCGGGTCTGTCACAAGCTGCATCCCTCCCATTCGGGTGGCTCGGAGGGCGGCTCGGACAGCAGGCGACGGCGCAGGCCAGGCGTCAGGGGCAGAAGTAGTGGATCGCTCCCTCCGCGGGATCGAACGGCTCCTCGCCGTGCCACGGCACGATCTCGAGGAGCGACGCCCCGGGATCGAGCGTCCGCAGCCTCGAGGCGATCCCCCAGCCCTGAACCACGTGGCCGGCACCCGCGAGGACGACGACGCTGCGGTCGAGGCGGAGGCTCCAGGCGAACGCCTGGCTGGCCATCTGCGTGTCCCAGAGCGACTGGACCGTCATGAACCGCTGGAAGCTCGCGTCCGAGCCGAGCGCGCCGGCGTGGGCCTCGAAGGCCTCGCGCAGCATCCGCTCCTGCGCCGGTGGAGGAGGAAGGATCTTCGGGAGGAGGGCACGCTGCTGCGGAGGGAGCGCGTCGATCCCCTCGCGGCCCACGGTTCGAACGACGTCCTTCGGCAGGTTGAGGCCCACGACCGGGAGCTGCCACCGGTGGGCCGCCTCGAAGATCGGCTGGTAGAGCCCGAAGTCGAAGCCCCAGATCCCCTTCCAGTCGAGGGCCTCGGAGAGCTCGGAGACGGTGAGCTCACCATTGGTGAAACGATCCAACACCGGCTGGAGCTCCGTGGGCACCATCTCGAGGCCCACGATCGGAGGCGCTCCCGCCGCCGCGAGGGCGGCGATCAGCCGCGCCTGGACCACGTGTGCGCACGGGTCGTCGTGGAGCTCCCCCACAAGGAGGAAGCGATGGTCCGAGGCGCCATCCGCCAGCGCCTCGAGGCCGATCGGCTTCCCCGAGGAGGTGAAGAGACTCCCAGGCTTCCGCCCCTCCTTGGGCCGCACATGGGCGCAGCCCGCGGCGAGCGCGATCAGGGCCAGGACAAGGAGCGGACGAGGCATCGGGAGGGAGGATAGCGCCTCCCTCCCGCCCACGAGCACGATTACTCCGTGCGGGAGACGCGGTTCAGCTCGTCGAAGCCCGGGAGGCTCGAGAGATCCGGCACCACCACGATCTCGATCCGGCGGTTGGAGTCGCGGCCTTCCTTCGCGTCGTTCGACGTCACCGGCGCGTACTGCCCGAAGCTGGCGGCGCTGATCCGCTCGGGGGGCATCCCCGAGTCGACCATCGTGCGGACCACGCGGAGGGCGCGGGCGGCGGCGAGGTCCCAGTTGGACGGATACTGCGCGGTGGCGATGGGCACGTTGTCCGTGTGCCCTTCGACCTGGAAGCGCCGGTCGGGGATCTCGGCGAGGAGCTGGGCGACCTCGGCGATCGCGTCCTGGCCTTCCTTGGAGAGGGTGGCCTGGCCGGAGCGGAAGAGCACGTCCGTCGGGAGCTCCACCACCATCCGCCCCTCGACGATCTTCACCCGGAGCTTGCCGGCGTCGATCAGGCTCTGGAAGCGGGCGAGCAGGTTCTTGTACTCCGCGATCCGGGCGTCGGTCTCCATCTTGCGGCGGTTCAGCTCGCGGAGCGCGCTCTCCATCTCCTCCACCGAGGCGCGCAGCGCCGTCTGATCCTTGAGGAGCTGGGCCTTCTCGAGGCCCTCCGCCGCGAGGCGCTTCTCGAGGCTGGCGTTCACGTCCGCGAGGGCCCTCCCCATTTTCTGCTGGCCGGCGAGCTCGTCCTCGAGCTGCCGCCCGTAGGTCCGCGACTCGTCGAGCTGCTTGAGCACGGCTTCGTGCGTGCCCGTGCCGACGCAGCCGGCAAGGACGAGGGGAAGAGCGATCAAGAGTCGTCTCATCGTCTGGTTCCTCCTGTGCCCCGAATGGGGGGCGCCTGGTTTGCCGCTCAGTCTACAAGCGGATTGAGATATTTTGGAGTATCTGGCCGGTCGCTCGCTTCTTTACGCCGATCGCTGGATGTGGTCTCGTGCTGCGCCATGAATCGGACCCATACCCTCGTCGTTGCTGCTCTTTCCCTTTCCCTCGCGGGGGGCTGCTCGAGCTCGAAGGAGACGAGCCCGGATGCGAAGGCCGCTGAGACGGCCGCAGCGCCCAGCCAGGAGAAGAAGGACGTGAACGTGCCCCCGACCCCCTCCCGTCCTTCCGACATCCCCGCGCCCGCCGACGTGGCTGCTCCTCCCGCCGACGCGGAGAAGACCGCCTCCGGCCTCGCCTCCAAGGTCCTCGAGAAGGGCACCGGCGAGGAGCACGCCGAGGCGCAGGACTCCGTGGTGGTTCACTACACGGGTTGGACCACCGACGGGAAGATGTTCGACAGCTCCGTTACCCGGGGCCAGCCGGCTCGCTTCCCCCTCGACCGCGTGATCGCGGGCTGGACCGAGGGCGTGCAGCTCATGGTCAAGGGCGAGAAGCGCCGCTTCTGGATCCCGCAGGATCTCGCCTACAAGGGACGCCCGGGCGCTCCCTCCGGCATGCTCGTCTTCGACGTCGAGCTCATCGACATCGCCAAGGCGCCGAAGCCGATCCCCGCGCCCGCCGACGTGTCCGCTCCCCCGAAGGACGCCCAGAAGACCAGCTCGGGCCTCATGTCCAAGGTCCTCGCCAAGGGCAAGGGCAAGGATCATCCGAAGGGCACCAGCCAGGTGCGCGTGCACTACACAGGCTGGACCACCGACGGAAAGATGTTCGACAGCTCCGTCGTGCGCGGCGACCCCGCGATGTTCCCGCTGAACGGCGTGATCGCCGGCTGGACCGAGGGGCTGCAGCTCATGGTTCCCGGCGAGAAGCGGCGTCTCTGGATCCCGGAGGAGCTCGCCTACAAGGGCATGCCCGGCAGGCCCGCCGGCATGCTCGTCTTCGACGTCGAGCTCCTCGAGATCGTCTCGCCCTGACGCAGCGCGGCCAGAGGCGGAGCCAAAAAAAAGCGGCTTCGCCCCTGGCGAGACGAAAAATTTGATTGAATCGAGTGCGGGGGCTGCGTGATGCGGCCCCCGTGCCGTTTGAGGAGACTGCGATGGACGACAAGGCTTGGAATGAGCTCTCGCGCCGCATGGCCGAGCTGCGGGACCTCGGGTCGATCGTGGGCCTGCTCACCTGGGATCAGGAGACCTTCATGCCACCCGGGGGCGCAGATGGTCGCGCCCGGCAGCTCGCGGCGCTCCAGTCGCTGATCCACGAGAGGCTGGTCTCCCAGGAGCTGGGCGATGGTCTGGCGGCAGCGGCGATCGCGCCCGGCCTCGATGGCGCCAAGGCCGCGATGGTGCGCAACCTCACCCGGGAGCGCGACCGGGCGGTGAAGGTCCCGGCCCGCCTCGTGCGGGAGCTCGCCGAGCGGCAGTCGAAGTCCGTGGAGGCGTGGCGGGCGGCTCGGGCCGACGGCGGCTTCGCGACCTTCGCGCCCCACCTCGCGCGCCTCCTCGAGCTGCGGCGGGAGCAGGCCGATGTCATCGGCCACGACGGCGAGCGCTACGACGCCCTCCTCGAGGGCTTCGAGCCGGGGATGCGGGTCGCCCGGCTCGAGCCGATCTTCGCCGAGCTGCGGGACGCGCTGATCCGGATGGTGGCCGCCCTGGCCGACGCGCCGCCTCCGCCGCGCTGGCGCGTCGAGCGGCACCGCTTCCCGGTCGATCGGCAGTGGGACTTCACCCTCCACCTGCTCCGGGACATGGGCTTCGACTTCGAGCGCGGCCGGCAGGATCGCAGCACCCACCCGTTCACCGACGGGATCTGGCGGGGTGACGTCCGCCTCACCACGCGGCTCTCGGAGGAAAACCCCTTCCAGGCGATCTTCGGCACGATCCACGAGGGCGGGCACGGCCTCTACGAGCAGAATCTCCCCGAGGAGCACGCCCACGATCCGGTGGGCCACGCGGCGTCCATGGGGCTCCACGAGTCCCAGTCGCGCCTCTGGGAGAACCTGGTCGGCCGCTCGCTGCCGTTCTGGCAGCGCCAGCACCCGCACCTGCGCCGGGCCTTCCCCGAGGCCCTCGAGGGCGTCTCGGTGGAGGAGGTCTACGCCGCTGCAAATCGGGTGGAGCGCTCGCTCGTCCGCGTCGAGGCCGACGAGGTCACCTACAACCTCCACATCCTCGTGCGCTTCGAGCTCGAGCTCGCGATGCTCCGCGGCGACCTGGCGGTGGCGGATCTCCCAGCCGCCTGGGACGAGCGAATGATGCGCTACCTTGGGGTGAAGCCCGACAACGACGTCGAGGGCGTGCTCCAGGACATCCACTGGGCATGGGCGGAGCTCGGCTACTTCCCGACGTACACCCTGGGCAACCTCTACTCCGCCATCCTGTACGAGAAGCTGGCCGCGGATCTCGGGGACGTCGATGAGGTCGTCCGCTCGGGAGAGCTCACCCGGATCCGCGACTGGCTCGTGGAGAACGTGCACCGGCACGGGCACCGCTGGGACGCCGAGGAGATCGTCCGGCGCGCGACGGGCGCCGGACTCTCCACGGCGCCCTTCCTGCGCCACCTGCGAACCAAGTACCGCTCGCTCTACGGCGCCACGCTGGCGCCGTAGGCCTTACTGGCAGACGCCCGCGGTGAAGGCCTCGAAGGGATGGGGCTCCGCAGCCTCAGGCGCTGCGGGGTCGTCCCTGCCCACGCTGGGCGCGTCGGAATCGCCGTAGAGGCACATTCCGGCCGCCACGGAGACGGACGGCAGCGACCTCGACTCGAGGGTGAGCGTTCCCGCGAGGACCTCGAGCATCGGCGTAGCGACGAATGCGTCGTCGGGGAACAGCGGGGGCAGCGGAGCCTCGTCGCTCCCGTGGAGCAGCCGCACGGCAGGAGCCGCAGCGCCGTCGAGGCGAACGGTGAGGAGCTCGTCGAGGGCCCACGAGGGCACCTCGATCTGGTCGGCCACGTTGGCGAGCTGGATCGCGAGCTGCATCTCGAACCCCGGGCTCACCTCGATCTTCGTACCGCCCGCATCGGAAGTCGCGGTGAGGTCGAAGTGGCGGCCGCTGTTCGGGTTGAGATCGAGGCGGAAGAGGGGCGCTCCGTCGAGGCGCACGACGCTGGAGGCGTTGCCGAGGCCGAAGCCGGTGAGACGGAGGGCCTCGGCGCCGTTGGCGAGATCCAGGGAGGTGGCGCCCTCGAGGCCGGCCAGGTGGATCCCGAGGTGTCCCGAGAGCCCGGTCGTGGTCTCCTCCTCCTCGCAGATCAAGCCCCCTTCGTCATCGTAGTAGCAGTCCCCTTCGCCCGAGACGAGGGCGGCGAGTGGCCCGCCGAGGTCGACAGCGCCTAGGCTCGAAGCGAGGTCGAGCTTCTTGCTGCCGCCATCGAGGGTGGCGACGAAGGCCGGCACCGCCCGGTCGACGTGGAGCTCGGCCCCGTCGGCGTCGTGGGGCCGAACGTCGATCGCCTCCAGGACCGAGGCGCGGAGCTCGACCCGATCCGCCGCGAGGGAGGTGAGGACGAGCTCGACCTTGCCGGAGATATCCGGGAACCCGGAGTCATCGTCCGAGGAGAGGCCGAAGCGCGCGGGGCCGCGGACAGGGGCCGAATCGCCGCCCGTGATGGCTTCGAAGGTCGACCGGATCGCCCCGAGATCCGCCACCACGCCCACCGAGCGGGGATCGAGGCGGACGGTGAACGGCTGGCTCCCGTCGACCAGGATCGCGATGGAGAGGGCGTCGCCGGACGACGAGGTCACGCGGAGCCGGATGGCGACCCGGTCGAGGAGATCCCGGCAATCGTCGTCATGGCGATCGCAGACGACCGAGCTGCGGAGGCGGAAGACGACGACGCCCCCCTGCTCCGACTCGATGTTGCCCTCGGTGAAGACGCGGCTGGCGAGCCAGTCGGCGAGCTCGCGCGAGGTCGCGGCGGGATCGAAATCGAGCTCGCACTCGTCCTCCGGAGAGCCCCACTCGTCATCGGAGGGAGGAGAGACCGGGCCGCTGGAGGGCCCGGAACAGTCGCCCTGCGGGAGGAGGCCGCGAACGAGGTCCGAATCCCGGAGGAAACCCGCCGCCGCCGCGAGGCGGTCCGCGACCTCGCGGGAGTTGGACGAGAGGAGGTTGGTGGCCCGCTGACCGTCGAGGTCGCTCTTCTCGGAGCTCGAGCAGCCCGCGAAGGCGACGGAGGTTGCGGCCAGGGAAGCGGCGAGGAATCGGAGCTTCATCGTGATCTTCCGGGTCGAAAGGGGAACGTGCCGATAATAGCAAGCGTCGTGCCGCGAGCGGAACATGGCCCGAGGCACCCTTTCGGCGGGGATCGCCTGAATTCGGCGAGGTGGACCGCGACACGGCTGTCGTGGCCGGGTGGCCACCCAGCTCGGGGTTTCGGGGCGGAGGCGGGCACGCTATAAGCCCCCTCTTTCACCCGAAGGAGGTAGTGCCGTGATCCACGCGACCGTCCGCGTCCCCACCCCGGCCAACGAGCCGATTCTCTCCTATGCCCCCGGTAGCCCGGAGCGCGCCGAGCTGAAGAAGACGCTCGATCGGATGGCGTCCGAGCGCATCGACATCCCGATGATCATCGGCGGCCAGGAGGTGCGCACCGGCAAGCTCGGCGAGGCGCGGATGCCCCACGATCACGCACACGTCCTCGCCACCTTCCACAACGGCGAAGCCTCCCACGTGCAGGCGGCCATCGACGCGGCGCTGGCCGCCAAGGCGGCCTGGGCGGCCCTCTCCTTCGCGGAGCGCGCGGCGATCTACCTGCGGGCGGCGGATCTCCTCGCCACCCGCTACCGCCCCATCCTCAACGCGGCCACGATGCTCGGGCAGTCGAAGACCGCGTTCCAGGCTGAGATCGACGCGGCCTGCGAGCTCATCGACTTCCTCCGCTTCAACGTGTCCTTCGCTCAGCAGCTCATCGCCGAGCAGCCCATCAGCGGGCCGCTGATGTGGAACCAGCTCGACTACCGTCCCCTGGACGGCTTCGTCTACGCGGCCACGCCGTTCAACTTCACGTCGATCGCCGCGAACCTGCCCCTTGCGCCGGCGCTCATGGGCAACACGGTGGTCTTCAAGCCGTCGCCGGCCGCCGCGTTCAGCAACTGGTACGTGATGGAGCTCCTCCGGGAGGCCGGGTTCCCCGCGGGCGTGATCAACATGGTGCAGGGCGATCCCGCCATGGTCACGGACACGGTCCTCGCGCACCCCGACCTCGGCGGCGTCCACTTCACGGGCTCCACCACCGTCTTCCAGTCGATGTGGCGCACGGTCGGCGAGAACATGCGCCGGTACAAGCAGTACCCCCGCCTCGTCGGCGAGACCGGCGGCAAGGACTTCATCTTCGCCCACGCCTCCGCTCGGGAGGACCTCGAGGCCCTCGCCGTCGCCATCGTCCGCGGCGCCTTCGAGTTCCAGGGGCAGAAGTGCTCTGCGGCCTCGCGCGCCTTCATCCCGTCGTCGCTCTGGCCGGAGCTCCGGGATCGGGTGGTTGCGCTCACGGAGGAGCTCACCATGGGCGACGTCCGCGACTTCCGGAACTTCATGGGCGCGGTGATCCACGAGCACTCCTTCGAGAAGATCTCCGCCTATCTCGAGCTCGCGAAGTCCAGCCCGGACACGAAGATCCTCGCTGGCGGCAAGGCGGATCGCTCCAAGGGCTGGTTCGTGCGGCCCACGGTGATCCAGAGCGAGAACCCTGCCAGCCGGCTGATGTGCGAGGAGATCTTCGGGCCGGTGATCACGATGCACGTCTATCCGGACGATCGCTTCGTGGAGACCTTGCGGCTCTGCGACTCGTCGACGCCGTACGCGCTCACCGGCGCGATCTTCGGCCGGGATCGGGCGGCCGTCGCCACCGCGTCCCGGGAGCTGCGCAATGCGGCCGGCAACTTCTACGTGAACGACAAGCCCACCGGCGCCGTCGTCGGCCAGCAGCCCTTCGGCGGCAGCCGCGCCTCGGGCACCAACGACAAGGCGGGCTCGTTCCTCAACCTGGTTCGCTGGACCTCGCCGCGGACGATCAAGGAGAACTTCGCGCCGCCGACCACCGTGGGCTATCCCCACCAGGGCGCGGAGTAGTCGGTCCGAAGCGCGCCCGTCCCACGTGGGCGGGCGCCTTCCGGCAAGGGACCGATCGCATCCGCCCGGCGGCTGCGATCGAGGTCTCCGAACCGCTCAGGCCGTCGGGCGAGGTTCCTGGCCAGGGGCCGGCTTCGCTCCGCCGGCCGGCGTGTTCCGCAACGCGTAGAGGTCGAGGAAGCGCTTCTCGCGGTACGCGGTCACCATCTCCGGGAGCCCGCCGTTCTGCACGAGGCGCAGGTACTGGTGCTTCCGAGCGTGGTAGCGGGAGACGGCCCAGGCGAGCCGTACGGAGGCGAGGCCGCCGCGGGCGAGGCCGCCCTTGACGACGCAGTTCCGGATCACGTGACCGACCCGCTTCAGGAAGGTGGGGTCGGCGCGCTTGCCCTCCGCGTGGGCCTGTACCGCCCAGAGCCGCGCGTACCAATCCTGCTTGTCGACGAGGGTCTGGATCGAGGTCACGAACTGGTGATCGATCACCGCGGTGATCGGCGCGCACTCGCGATCGGGCAGCGTCTCGTGGACGATCATCTCCGGCTGCCAGTTGGCGATGTCTCTCCGCATGATGCGGGTCTTCCACTCGGTGCGCAGCACGAAGCTGCCGGTGGGCAGGTCGGCCCAGTCGCGTAGCGCGAGGCGGTAGTAGGGGAGGGTCGGATTCGACCGCCTCCATTCCTGGAAGATCTCCACGGCGCCCGGTGCCAGGCGCTCGTCCGAGTCGAGGAAGAAGACGTAGTCGCAGCCTTCGAGCTCGCGGACCGCGGCCGCCCTGGCGATTCCGTAGCCCTGCCACGGGATGTCGAGGGAGCGCACGCCCTTGCTCTTCACGATCTCGGCGGAGCCATCGGTCGAGGAGGAATCGATCGCGATCACCTCGTCCGAGACGGCGAGGAGGGAGTCGAGGCAGGCGCCGATGGTCGACCGGTTGTTGCCGTGAATGACGAAGCCGCCGATACGCATGGCGGCACCATGCATCGTTGGCCGGCGGCTTGTCAAAGCCGGTTTCCGCGCTCGATCCGGGTGGATGAGGAGCGCCTCGAGCGGCAGCTCGGACCCTCCGCGAGCACATCTGAAACGCCCACGGGACCCCGGTACCGGAACCGGTCCGCTTCTCTCTCGACGAGCGCTCGGGATGACGCTTAGAGTGCGCTCCCGGTCGACCCGTCTCCGAAAGGACGCAGGTCCCGTCCCCACCGCAGAGCCGTCGTTCGTGTAGGAGAGTTCGAAATGGGTGGCGCGCGCCTGCGGGTCGTCGGAGACAGGCTGAGAGGTCTGGGAGATCCGCGGAGATACACCTTCAACGCGGTAGCGGTCGCGGCCCTGGTCGTCGGGCAGCTCGTCTTCGTGCTCCAGATCGATCCGACCCTCACGTTCCCGCTGGAGCGCCTGATCTTCTGGGTGCTCGAGTCGGTCGCGTTCTCGGTGGCCCTGGTCTCGCTGGCGACGCTGTTGCCGGAGCGCATCCACCGGTGGGCCGTCACGGCCCTCGCGCTCTGCGTCCACCTGCTGGCGCTGACGGATGTCCTCTATTTCCGGAACTTCGACGCGCTGCCGTCCATCACGTCGCTCCGCTACGCCTCCCAGCTCGGCGATGTCTGGAGCGGAATCCTGCCGCTGCTCCGCTGGAGCGACGCGGTCCCCTTCGTGCTCGCCGCGATCCCGTTCGCGTTTTCCTCCGGCGCTCCCGGGCAGCGGAAGCTCCGAGTCCTGACCCGCGCAGCGGTCGCCCTGGCGCTCTTCGGGATGCTGATGCCGCTCGCCCCCGGCGCGCGCTCGACCTGGTTCGGGAGCGCGCGCAAGGCGGGTTCCCTGACCGTGTTCGGTTACCACCTCCATGACGCAGGGCGCTACGTGCTCCTCCACGCGCTTCGGCCGGAGAGGCCCGAGTCCGAGATCCGCGAAGCATCGTCGCGGATCTCGGGGCGGGGAGCGCGGGCGGCCGAGGGGATCTCGGGCGCGTTCCACGGAAAAAACGTGATCGTCCTGCAGCTCGAGTCTTTCCAGACCTTCGTGCTCCGGCCCGATCTCGCGCCGCGTTACACGCCGTCCCTCTCGCGGATCGCCGAGGACAGCCTCTTCTTTCCCAGGTTCTTCCATCAGGCCGGCGCGGGTCGGACCTCGGACGCGCAGTTCGCGACCAACTGCTCGATGCTCCCGCCGGGCACGGACCCCGCCTCCTACGTGATGGCGGGCCAGAAGCTCGACTGCCTCCCGCGCGTCCTCTCACGGAGCGGCTACCGGACCTACTCCTTCCAGGCCCTGGAGCCGGATTTCTGGAACGCACGGGAGATCGAGAGGGCGATGGGCTTCGACCACTCCTACAGTCGAAACGACTTCGACCTCGACGAGCTGGTCGGAATCGGCCTCTCCGACCAGTCGCTCCTGCGCCAGGTCGCCGCGCGCATCCCGACCCTCGAGGAGCCGTTCTACCTCTTCGTCCAGACCCTCACGAGCCACACGCCCTTCCGGATGCCCGACGAGCTGACCAAGCTGGCGCCCGGCGAACGGGGGGACGTGCTCGCCCGATACCTCGACACGGTGGCGTACAGCGACAGAGCCATCGGCGGGTTCTTCGAGACCCTGCGCGAGCGCGGCATCCTCGACGAGTCCATCGTGGTCCTGTACGGCGATCACGACGGGGTCTCGAGCCGCGTGATCGATCTCGAGAGGATCAACTCGGGACCGCCCCTCGACGCGGTCAGGCGGACGTGGCTCGAAAAGAACGTGCCGCTCCTGATCCGGCTGCCGGGTGGCGCATCGGCCGGCGAGAGAGAGGGCTTCGGCGGCCAGATCGACACCATGCCCACCATCCTCGACCTCCTGGGGATCCCGTCGGCCGGTTTGCCGATCGCGGGCCGCAGCCTGCTGAGCTCGGAGGACGAGCCAGCGGTCGTCACGTTCCCCGACGGATCGGCCCTGGGCACCGGCGCGGTCTGGGACTCCGGCTCCGCCGAATGCAACGCGGTCTCCGCGGAGCGCCGTTCGGATTGCGAGCGGCTGGCCGAGGCCTCGTCCCGGGACATGGCGGTATCGCGGGTGCTCCGCGACGAAGACGCCCGCGAGAAGGCGGTTCGAACGGCAGCGAAGGAGTCGGCGCCAAAGGCCGGGAGAGCCTCGTTGGCGGACGACTCCCTCCACTGATGATCGACGCGGAGCCGAAGGCGGAGCAGACGAAAAGCGCCCGCGCGAAGCGCGGCTGAAGAGATCGGGCCCGCTTCTGCGGGACCGATCTCTTCATTCGCGAGCCTCAGCTCACCGCGCGCAGGCGCTTCTTCGGCGAGTAGAGCTTCTCGTAGTACTCCTCGAGCATCCGGTCGGACGAAAAGCGCCAGCGGCTCATCTCGATCGAGGCGCGCATCATCCGGATCCACCGCTCGTGGTCGCCGTAGTAGGTGGGCAGGATCTGGCCGGTGAGCACCTCGAAGAGCGAGCGGAGGTCGTGCTCGTCGCGGTCCTCGCCCTCGTAGGCGTCGCCGATCTGCCAGCCGTTCACGCCGTGCTCGCAGCCCTCCGGCCACCATCCGTCGAGGACGGAGAAGTTGAGGACGCCGTTCATCGCCGCCTTCATTCCGCTGGTCCCGGACGCCTCGAAGGGGCGGATCGGGTTGTTCAGCCAGAGGTCGCAGCCACGGGTCAGCGCCCGACCGATCGCCATGTCGTAGTTCTCGATGAACACGACCGAGCTCGGGTACTGCCGCGCGAGCCGCGCCAGGTTGGCGACGATCCGCTTGCCGATCTCGTCCTGCGGGTGGGCCTTGCCGCTGAAGAGGAGCTGCACCTCCCGCCGCTCGAGCAGGGGCTCGATACGCGACGGATCGCGCAGGATCAGGTCGCTGCGCTTGTACGAAGCGGCGCGCCTGGCGAAGCCGATGATCGCGCGGCCCGGATCCAGCTCGACCCCGGCGCGCGACTTCACGTCGGCGCAGAGCTCGCGCTTCGCTTCCTGGTGCGCGTTCCAAAGGCCCGCCGGATCGTCCGCTTCGAACGCGGCCCGGATCCGGGCGTCCTGCCAGGTGCCCGGATGGACGCCGTTGGTGATCGCGACGATCGGGGCCGCTCCCGAGACGTGCTTCCACATCTCGCGGGAGGTCTCGGCGTGGAGCTTGGCCACCGCGTTCGCCTGCCGGCAGAGGCGCAGGCCCGCGACCGTCATGTTGAACGGGTTCCCGCCCAGGCGCTCCATCTCCCCCTGGTTGAAGTCGAGCCAGGCGCCCATCTCGTGGAGGACGCCGAGGTCGTGGGACTCGTTGCCCGCCGGCACCGGCGTGTGGGTCGTGAAGACGATCTCGTCTCGCGTGTCGGCGAGCGCCTCGTCGAAGGAGAGCCCCCGCCCGATCCGCTCGCGGATCAGCTCGAGGCCGGCGAAGACCGCGTGTCCTTCGTTGAAGTGATAGACGTCGACCTGATGGCCGAGCGCGCGCAGCAGCCGCACGCCGCCCACGCCGAGGAGGATCTCCTGGGCGATCCGGTCGTGGTGCCTGCCGCCGTAGAGGCGCCGGGTGATCCAGCGGAAGCGGTCCTCCACCGACTCGATCAGGTAGAGGGGCGCGGTCCCGTAGCGCTCGGAGCGCAGCGCGCGGCACTCTACCTGGTTGCCCTGCACGGAGACGTGGAAGCGCACGCCCGCGTCCTCGAAGCCCTCCATCGAGACCGCGGGGAAGTCGTCGTACGGGTAGCCGTCTCCGCCGATCCGCTGCTGCGTGTAGCCCTCTCGCCAGAACAGGCCGATCGCAACCAGCGGGAGACCTCGGTCGTGGGCGCTCTTGATGTGATCGCCTGCGAGGATCCCCAGCCCGCCGGCGTACATCGGGAGCTCCTCGTGGAGTCCGTACTCCATGCAGAAATAGGCGACGCGGGGATTGGACATCGTCGGGACCTCTCGGAAGGGTGACGCGAACGATCCTCTCGGGAGAAAGCCTCGGGTTCGGGCTCGGATATGTACCCGGGATCGTTGGGTTCGGTTTCCTCCGGACCAAACCGCGGACACCCGTCCGAGCCTTCCCGGACGGGCATTCACGAAGAGTGAACGAGGTTCCAGCTCTTCGGGCGGGTCAGCGGCAGGAACCCCAGCGCCGAGAGGGAGACCCCCTTCCCGCTGTCCTTTACGCCGGTCCAGGCCAGACCGGGATCCAGCCAGTCGCAGCGGTTCATGAAGAATGTGCCGGTCCTCACTTCCTCGCCGACTCGCCGAGCGCGCGTCGGATCCCGCGTCCAGATCGAGGCGGTGAGCCCGTACCGGCTATCGTTCATGCGCTCGATCGCCTCCTGGTCCGATTCCACCGGGGCGACGCCCACCACAGGCCCGAAGGACTCCTCCCGCATGATCCCCATGGCGTGCGTGGCATTCCCCACCACGGTCGGAGAGAAGAACCGCCGGCAGCCGCCCGCCTCGGCCGCCTGCCCTCCGCAGAGGATCTCGCCGCCCAACGCCCGGGCCTCCTTCACCTGGCCGAGGAGGAAGGCGCCGGCCGCCGGATCCGCCATCGGCCCCATCGTGGTGGCCTCGTCCAGCGGATCGTCCAGGCGGTAGGCCGCCGCCCGTGCGACCAGGCCCTCGACGAAGTGCTCGTAGATTGGCCGGGCGACATAGATCCGCTCCACGCCGCAGCAGCTCTGGCCGGCGTTGTAGAAGGCGCCGTCCGCGAGGTTCTCCACGGCGTGATTCACGTCGGCGTCCTCGGCGACGTAGGCGGGATCCTTCCCCCCCAGCTCCAGCCCCGCGTCGATGAAGCGCCGGGCGGCGCTCCGGTAGATCTCGTGTCCTCCTCGAACGCTACCGGTGAACGTGACGTAGCCGATCTCGTCCATGGAGAGCGCCGCCTCCACCGCCTCGTGGTCGGCGTGGAGGGCGGTGACGAGGCCGGCCGGCGCGCCAGCCTGGCGGAAGGCGGCTTCGAAGCGGGAGCCGCAGAGCGGGGTGCGGGACGCGTGCTTGAGCACCACCGAGTTCCCCGCGAGCACCGCGGGAACCACCACGTTGACGGCGATCAGGAGCGGGTAGTTCCACGCCGCGATGTCCAACACGACCCCGACGGGTTCCCGCGTGATCCGCCGCTCCCCGCCCGCACCAGGCAGGGACCTCGGAGAGAGCGCCTCCTCCGCGATCGACGCCATGTGCCGCCCGCGCGCGAGGCAGGTGCG
Organism: Vulgatibacter incomptus; assembly: GCF_001263175.1. GTDB lineage: Bacteria > Myxococcota > Myxococcia > Myxococcales > Vulgatibacteraceae > Vulgatibacter > Vulgatibacter incomptus. Next base: position 161,029 of record NZ_CP012332.1, read on the forward strand.
CACCTCCTGGCGCGCCTGGGCGATCGGCTTGCCCATCTGCACGGTCACCTCGCGGGCCGCGTCCTCCAGGTGGTCCTCCAGGGCCTGCAGCGCGGCGAGGCAGAGCCCGATTCGCTCGCCGAGCGGCGATCGGCCCCAGGCGAGCTGGGCGCGGGCGGCACTCCGCACCGCCTCCCGGGCGGTCTCGGGCGAGGCGAGGCCGACCTCCGCCACCGTCGTGCCTCGAAAGGGGTCCTCCACCGTGAGGTGCGTGCGCGCTTTCATCGGGCGAGCATGCGCACGCCCTACAGCCCGAGGAAGTGCAGGACGTCGTCGGTGTCGATCGGCTTGCGGAAGACGTCGTCCGCGAGCCCGCGCTCCTTCTCCTGCTTGCCCACCGTGAGGCCGCTCACCACCGCGATCCGCAGCTCGGAATCAATCTTCCGGAGGGAGCGGACCACGTCCCATCCCTTCATGTCCGGGAGGAGCAGGTCCACCAGGGCGGCGTCGGGATGTTCGCTGGCCGCCTTCTCCAGCGCCTCCTCGCCCGTGCCGGCGGTGACGGCCTCGGCGTTCGCGCCCTCGACCAGGTCTGCGAGCATTGCCGCGTTGTCCGGATCGTCGTCGACCACCAGGACCCGGTGGGCGGCGTGGGCCGCCGGCCTGGCGGCAGGCGCTGGCGCCGGCGGCGCCTCCTCCTCCTCCTCCTTCGGGGGCGGGCTGGGGAGGCGGATCTCGAAGACGTTGCCCACATCGGGCTCCGCGTGGACCTCGAGCGATCCGCCCCAGTCCATCACCGCGTCACGTCCCGCGGAGAGGGAAAGCGCGCGCTCCTCCACCCCCGCGGCGAGGGGCTCGAAGAGCTTGGCGACGTCCTCCTCGGTCAGCTCCGGGCCGTGCTCGATCACCCGGATCAGAGCGCCCTCCTCGTCGCGAGTCGCCTCGAGCTCCACCGTCCCCCCGGTAGGCGTGGCATCCCGCGCCCCGGCAAGGACCGCGGTCAGCAGGGTGAGGAGGGTCTCCTCGTCGCCGACCACGGTCCCGAGCTCGCCGATCTCGGCGGCGACGTCCACCTGCCTTCCGTCGAACTCGGGCCGGACCATCGCCAGCGCCTCCGCCAGCACGCGGCCGGCGTCGAGGGGGACCGGCTCCCCCCGCGTGGGGACCGCCGCGAACTCCTGGAGCCTGCCCACCAGCGCGGCGATCTCGCGCACCGACCGCTCGATGGATTCTGCCTCTTCGGAGGCATCAGGGACGTCCTGGAGCCTTCGGAGCCTCAGGGTGATCACGTTGAGCTCGTTGTTGAGCGCATGGGCCGCGCTCTTCGCGAGGCTGCCCACCGCTTCGAGGCGGGTCCGCTCGAGCAGGCGCGCGTGCATCTCCCGGCGCTCGCGGAAGGACGCCTCCAGCGCCCGGGTCTGGCGGAAGCTCTCCGTCCGATCCCGAATCGTCTCGACCGCGCCCCGCAGATCGCCGTCCTCGTCGAAGACCGGCGCCGCGTGGATCTCGACGACCGCGTCGCTTCCGTCGGCGCGCCGCACCAGGACCGCGTCGAGAGCGCTGGGCTTCAGGGTCCGGAGCACGACCTGATGGGGTACGTCGTCCGGGTCGATTTCGGCGCCGGACGGGTCGCGAAAGTTCAGCTTCTCGATCAGGCCCGAGATCTTGTCGAGGTGGACGCCGACGAAGAGCCGGGGCGCATAGCCCAGGAGCTCCTCCAGCACGGGGGTTGCGTAGCTCACCAGGCCATCGCGCTCTACCACGAGGATGGCCTCGTCGAGGTGCCCGACGATCGTCTCCAGCAGAGCCGCTTCCTGGAAGGCCGCGCCCTCCGACCGCTGGAAGGCGAGGTAGACGTCCGCGGCCTGGGCGAGGGTCTCGGAGAGGGTGGCGGCCAGGAGTTGGGCGACCTTTGAAGGGAGCGGGCCGTGCCTCAGCTCCCAGACCTCGATGATCCCCCGATGGAGCTTGGCCCTCTCCTCGAGGGTGTTGGACATGGATACGCCTTGTGATACGTGCCGTGCGGCGTGGCGCCTTTGGCTCTCGCCGTAGAGAACGGGCGCCTCGCTCCCGTACAGCTCCAGGTGCCTCGCGAGCTCCTCGACTTGGGCCTGGTAGGTGATCCGGAGTCTCCGCCTCGTACCCGTGCCTCCGACGGGGAGGTCTTCCGTCACGAAGCGGGCGGCGAAGCGCGCGATCCTCTCCGCCTCCTCCCGAAGGAAGTCGACGAGCGTCTGCTCGGCCCTGTCGAGCTGCCCTTCTCCGGGTAGCACCGCTCCTCCTCCCGTGGATCGCAACCAAGGTCGGCACGGCACGCCCATCGCGCACCGGTGCAGGGCTTTCAACCCGAGGCTCGAGGAAGGAGCTTTGGGTGGGCGAGGAGGGGACGATGCCGGAGGTGGGCCGCAGGATTGCTGCGAAGCGTCCTCCCGGCATGAGCGAGGTGACCGTCGCCCACCTCTACCGGGCCGAGGTCCAGCGTTCGACCGTTTGGCGCAATCGCCTCGACACCACCACCAACTGGGCGGTCACCACCACCGCGGCGGTGATCTCCTTCAGCTTCTCGAACCCGAGCTCGCCGCACCCCACGATTCTGGCCGGCGTCTTCGCGGTCTACATCTTCCTGACCATCGAGGCGCGCCGGTACCGCTACTACGACATCTGGGCCAGGCGAGTCCGGATGTTCGAGCTCGGCTACTTCGTTCCGCTGGCCCGCCGCGAGCCGGTCCCGGTGGACTTCTACGCCACCCTGGCGATCGAGTTCACGAGGCCCAAGCTCCGGATCTCGTCCCTCCAGTCGCTCGTCTTCCGGCTGAAGAGGACCTACGCCGCGATCCTCGGGGGCCTCCTGGGCGCCTGGCTGGTCAAGCTCGACCTCCATCCGGAGCCCGCCGAGACGTTCACCGCCCTCGTGGCACGCGCCCGCATCGGTCCCATTCCCGGCGTCGTGGTGTGCGTCGCCTGGCTCGTGTTCGTGGCCTACTACCTGTGGCTCCTCCTGGTCGCCGGCCGCGGCCCCCTGCCGTCGACCGAGCTCGCGGCGCCCAAGCGGAAGCGGCGCGTCCCGCTCGCCCACATATTCCGGGGAATCGGCTTCGGATGAGACTTCGTGAGGGGATTCACGAGCTCTCGCGGAGCGAAGCCGGACCAGACGAAGAGTGAGGCTCCATGCGGCGACGAGCGCGGGTTGCGCAGCGGCCTGCGCGCCCCAACCATCGCTGGAGAGAGCAAGAATCGTAGGCGCGGAAGGACCGATTCGGGGCCTTCTCACGCCTTCGGGAGTTGAGAGGCTTCGGCATGGGTTCAGGCAAAGTCGATATGAAAACCCTCAACTCCCGACAGCTCGCCGTCGCCCATGCAATGGCCGCCACCCTCTTCGAGGCCGACGGGCCCGTTCCTCGCGAGCGGCTCGACTTCGCCATCGAGGAATTGCGCGCCTACGTCGCCCGCGTGGGCTTCCAGACCCGCCTCGCCTTCGACGCCGCGTTCTTCGTCATGCAGGTGGCGCCGCTCTTCGTCTTCGGCAAGTTGCGCCGGTTCACCTCGCTCTCGACGCTGGCCCGAAGGCGCTGCATCGAGCGCCTCGAGCAGAGCCGCCTGGGCCTGGTGGTCGTGCTGCTCAAGACCATGCTCAGCATGGTCTACTTCGAGCATCCCGACGCGCTGGCCGGCACGGGATACGACGCCGAGGGTCTCATCGGGCCCGCCTGGGCCCAGGGCAGCACCTCGCCCCTCTCCAAGCTGAAGCTGCAGGTGATCGAGACCCCGGTCTCCGACGAGCCCGAGCAGCTCCCTGTTCCCGCGGCCGGACGCGTCGCCGGAGGCGTCTGATGTTCGCCGAGCCCACCTCGATCCTAGAAGGCCGGGACCATCCCGGCGACCTCACGGCCGACGTCGACGTCGCCATCGTCGGCTCCGGCGCCGCCGGATCCGTGGCCGCCAAGATCCTCGCCGAGGCCGGCATGTCCGTCCTCGTGCTCGAGGAGGGCGGCTATGTCACGCCCGAGAGATATGCGAAGTTCCGGCCCACCGAGACCATGCGGAACATGTTCCGCGACGCGGGCAGCACCGCCGCCATCGGCCTCGGCGACACGCCGCTGATCTCGATCCTCGCCGGCCGGACGGTCGGCGGATCCTCCACGCTGACCGGCGGCGTGATCTTCCGGATCCCCGAGTCGATCCTCTCGAGCTGGGTCCGCGACCACGGCCTCGTCGACTACGCCCCCGAGCTCATGGAGGAGGCGTATCGCAGCGTCGAGCAGGAGACCTACGTCGAGACGGTCACCGACGACATGCGGTCGCGCTCCACGACCCTCTTCGGCGAGGGCGCCCAGAAGCTCGGCTATTCGCTCAAGCCGATGCGGCGCAACACCAAGGGCTGCAGGGGCTCGTCCCGCTGCAACTTCGGCTGCCCGCACCGCGCGAAGATGTCGGTGGACGTCACCTACCTCGCGAAGGCCCGCTCGCTCGGCGCCATGGTGATCTCCGACTGCAAGGTCACCCGCCTCGTGATCGAGGGCGAGCGGATCACCGGCGTCGAGGGACGCCTGCTCGGCGCCGAGGGCGAGAAGCGGGGCAAGGTGCGCGTGCACGCCCGCAAGGTCCTCATCGCCGGGAGCGCGCTCTCGACACCGCTGCTCCTCAAGGGAGCCGGGGTCGGCCGCTGGACCCGGTCGGTGGGCCGCAACCTCACGCTCCACCCCGGCTTCCGGGTCGCAGCCCTCTTCGACCAGGACGTGTCGCCGTGGAAGGGCGCCCTCCAGAGCGCCTACAGCGACGCCTTCGAAGACCAGGGCCTCACCCTGAACAGCGTCTTCGCCCCGGTGAACGTCCTCGCGGCCATGTTCCCCGGCGTGGGACCAGACTTCCAGCGCTACACCAGCCAGATGCGGCAGCTCGCCACCTTCGGCGCCATGGTCCACGACGACGGCGGCGGTCAGGTCTGGCGGATGCCCGGCGGACGCTCGGTGATCACCTACCGGATGTCCAAGCGCGACAAGCTCCGCATGCTCAAAGGGATCCGGCTTCTGGCCGAGACCTTCTTCGCCGCCGGCGCGCGGGAGGTCCTCCTGCCGCTCTTCGGCGTCAGGCCCATGAAGGACGCGGACGAGCTTCGATTCCTGGACGATCCCAGCTTCCCGGCCCGCCGCTTCGAGTGCATGACGTTCCACCCCCTGGGGACGGCCCGCATGGGGCTCGATCCTTCGACGAGCGTCGTGAAGCCCGACGGCGAGACCCACGACGTGCGAGGCCTCTACGTAATCGACGGCTCGGTCTTCCCCAGCTCCATCGGCGTCAACTCGCAGCTGCCGATCATGGCGGTGGCGACGAAGCTCGCCTGGGGCATCCGCGAGGCGACCTCAAGCGCGCGCGCTTGCGCGTAGCGCTCCGAAAGGCGTTGCGGCCGGTGTCGCCGGTTGCGATGATTGGCCCCGCCGTGGAACCCGAACGCCCTACGAGTAAACTGGAGCTCCTCGAGAGACTTCTCGAGGAGGGAATGGTGATGGTCACCCTCGACGCGCGCTGCGCCGGGGTCGACGTCCCCGATCGCTTCCAGGACGACCCCCGCCTCCGCTTGAACCTCTCCTACCGATTCGGTCTCGCGCTGGACCTGAACGAGTGGGGCGTGCGGGCTACGCTGACGTTCGGCGGCATGCCGCACGGCTGCAAGCTCCCGTGGGGCGCGATCTACCAGATGCTCTCCCACGTCACGTCCGAGCAGTTCCTCTTCCCGGACGACGTGCCCGGGGACCTCGAGCGCGCGATGAAGCCCGCCCCCAGCGAAGCCCCCTCCGGCGAGCGGAAGGGCGGGAAGGCTCGGCCACGCTTCTCGGTGGTTTCGGGTAACGGCGAGGAAGGCCCTGCCGAGGCCGCTCCCGTGTCGACGGGCGAGCCCCCGCCCGATGACGGCGGAGGCGGCGCCGTCCGGCGCGGTCACCTCAGGCGCATCAAGTAGCCCGCCCCTCGGAAAAATCAGCCCTCGACGTAGGTGCGGAGCTGCCGCCAGCTGTAGAGCCCGGTCTCGTGCCCGTCGCTCCACCGGATCTGCACGGCGTAGTTGCCCACCGGCTCCATCCCCACGGGCCGGACGTCCGGCGAGATCCGCGTGGGATCGATCAGCCGCGCGCCGGTCCACTCGTCGACGCAGGCGGCACAGGGGCACTCGAGCCGGAGCTTCGCGGCCGGAACCCGGCTCGTCGCCCAGTCGTCCCAGGTGACCTGGATCGCGAACGTGGGGGAGAGGTCCACCGAGATCGGCTTGGGCTCGTTCGTCGAAGGCTTGAGCTTGTCCCAGAACATTCCGCTTCCTCGCAGAGCTGCGGTCCGCGCACCCGCGCGAATCCCAGCGTTCCTTTAGGGAACCATTTGCGCCCTTGCAACCGTTCCGATCCAGGAGACGGAGCCGGACTCGTGGTATGAGCCTGGACCTCGACCCTCGAACTTGGAGGCAGCGATCCGAAAGACGAGCGAGCCGATGATGCATGCGACCGGGCACGGCCCCGGGCGGAAGGGCGGCTTTTTCACCAGGCTCCGCGAGCGGATCGTGGCGCTCTCGCGCTCGAAGCACGCCCACGCCGCGCTGATTGGCGTCAGCGTGGTCGACGGCTCGGTCCTCCCCGTCCCTCCCTTCGCGCTCCTCGTCCCGATGGTGCTCGCCGAGCCGAAGAAGTGGTTTCGCTACGCCACCAGCGGAACCATCGCCAGCTTCATCGGCGGCCTCATCGGCTACCTCCTCGGGCACCTGGCGATGCTCGGCATCGCGAGCGCCTTCCAGATCGACACCGAGGTCCCGCTTCGCTTCGCGGCGCTGGGGATCGACACCACCCTGAGGGGCGCCCTCACGGACCACTTCTGGATGCTCGCGCTCCTCTGCTCGATCCTCCCGACTCCGTTCAAGGTCGTCGCCATCGGCAGCGGGCTCGTCGGCGTGGGTCTGCCCGAGTTCATGATCGCCTCGCTGATCGGCAGGACCGTTCGCATGTACGGCATCGGCTTCGCATGTGCGTTCTTCGGCGAGCACGCGAGCCGGTGGTTCAAGGTCAAGGTCTAGGTCTAGATCGTTCCAAGCAGACGACCGCTTCCCCTTTCCAGCGTGTCGCTGATATCCTCTCGCCGATCGTCGAGCGGGAGGGTCGTACATGGGCAAGCTCCGCCTATTGGGTGGTCTGCTGGTATGGACTGCGTTGTTCGCGGTGGGGACAGCGTGTGGCGGGGATTCCCGCGATCCGGGCGGCGCCGGCGGAATCGGTAGCGCCGGCTCCGGAGGCGCAGCCGGTTCGGCCGGGAGCGGGGGAAGCGACGAGCCCGAGTGCCGCACGGACCGTGAATGCCCAGAGGACCGGTCCCACTGCGTCGAAGGGGCCTGCGTCGAGTGCGGCGCGAACCGCCACTGCCCGCTCACCGCCCCGGCCTGTGTCGGCGGACAGTGCGAGCGCTGCGAGGACGACGAGAGCTGCCTGGGCCGGGGGCGGTGCGAGCCCGACTCGGGGAGCTGCGTCACGTGCCTGAGCGACGACGACTGCTCGGGGCAGCGCTGCAGCCCCGACCATCTCTGCGTCGGATGCCTCTCGGACGACGACTGCACCAGCGGGCGTTGCAACGCGGGGATCTGCGAGCCGGGGGTGCGCTGCGACGACGCCCACCCGTGCGAGACCGGTGAGATCTGCGTCACGCGAGGCGAGGGGGCAACCTTCGGGATTTGCGAGGTCCTCTGCGATCCGGTGACGGGCCAGCGCTGCGAAGACGGCAAGCTCTGCTCGTACATCGCCTACAGCGGTGGTCCCATCGGGATCTGCCTGGCCCCGAACGGAGGCAACCACTCCCAGGAGTCGTGCGCCGGGGTCGAGCAGTGCGAGGTGAACCTCCTCTGCGTGAACTACGGGAACGACGACTTCCGCTGCAGCTCGCTCTGCGACCTCGACGATCAGACCGGGGCGGCCTGTGGCGAGGGGAACACTTGCTTGAGCGTCACGGTCAGCGGAACGGTCGGCGCCGTTCTCGGGGTCTGCTCTCCGATTCCGGCAACCTGCCAGACCAGCGCGGACTGCGGACCAGGCAAGGCCTGCACGCTCGGGGATAGCGAGGGCGGCGGCCTCGAGCTGGTCTGTGCGAAGGCCCTCGGGCCTCGGCTCGGCGGCGCGGCGTGCTCGACGGACTCGCAGTGCGCCACCGGGATCTGCCTCCGCGAGCTCGGCGTCTGCTACGGCGCCTGTGAGCACGGCTCGGATTGCGCCCCCGACGCTTCGTGCCTCACGGTGAACTTCAACGGCGGCGACGGGACGACCACCGAGCTCTCGGCGTGCTTCCAGGCCTGCCACTCCGACGCCCAGTGCAAGCCCGGCCTCGGCTGTCTCGTGACGTACGCACGAGACGACTCCGAGATGGTGACCGTCTGCAATCCTTCCAACGGGCGCACCTCGGGCGGACGCGAGTGCACCGACTCCAGCCAGTGCCGCTCCGGGATTTGCGAGGGCAACGGGTTCTGCTTCGGGATCTGCGAGACCTCGGCGGACTGCGGGCCTCGCACGGAATGTGCTGACTCCTGGTACTGGCTCTCCCCCGGCGACGACGGAATCTGGGGGACGGACGACGACGTCCACCAGAACGTCCGACGGTGCCGGGGCCTGGAGTGCCACTCCGAAGCCGATTGCGGCGGCGACTGGTCGTGCCGGCCGGAGAGCAACAACGGGGTCGGCGACAACGCGGCGATGGTGCTGCGGTGCGGCAAGCCCTACGGCACCCTGCCGGGCGGCGTGCCCTGTCTCTCTTCGACCGAGAGCTGCCGCTCGGGCTACTGCATCTTCCCGGACGGCGGGGCGCCGCCGGTGCCCGTGTGCTTCCAGGCGTGCACGATGGACGCGGACTGCGACGACGGGCAGCGGTGCTGGCCCGACGGCCTCCGGATCGGCTTCGGCTTCGGTGACGTGGCCACCTTCGCGACCTGCGCGCCGGCTCAGTAACCCTGGGGGGCGGGCGTGCCCGCCCCGACGAGCTCGGGGCGGCGGAGCCACGAAGGAACGGGCCCCGCGAGGCCGGTTCCTTCGGATTGACCCTTCTGCTTTCAGCTCACCCGGCGAAGGGGACCGGGGACCTCGGTCGCGTCCGGATCCTTGATCCGGTTCTCGTCGTCGACGAGGACCACCTTCGGCTTGAACGTGGTCAGCTCGGCGTCGTCGAGATCCGCGAAGGTCGCGAGGATCACCCGATCGCCGGGGTGGTTCAGGTGTGCCGCGGCGCCGTTCACGCAGACGATCCGCGATCCCCTGGGCCCCTTGAGGGCGTAGGTGACGAGCCGGCTGCCGTTCGTCACGTTCCAGATGTGGACCGCCTCGAACTCCCGGATGTCGGCGGCATCGAGGAGATCCTCGTCCACCGTCACCGAGCCCTCGTAGTCCACGTCGGCCTGGGTCACCTTGACCCGATGGAGCTTCGACTTGAAGACCTGACGGCGCATCGCCTCTCCAATCCCCTCGGGTCACCGCCGTTGGATTCCGGTCGGCGCCGTCGGTTCTGAGGGAGCGTGGGACTCCACGCTTCATCGAGCGTATAGCAATGAGCAGAGCGCGGTTTCAAGACTTGCGGCCGCCGGCAGGCGAGGCGCGCAGGTTCCCCGTCGCTGCCCGGCGTGCACCGCTCGCGCTCCTCGAGGTCTGGTCTACCAGGTGGCGGAGCAGCGAGAGAACGCCTCGGGTCGCGTCGCGAAGCGCGAGGGATCGGCCCTTCGTCGGGATGTGGATGAAGATCGCCGGCGGAGCCTCGCCCTGCCGCCGATGGAGCCGGTGGAGCGCGAGGTAGTAGGCGGCGTTGCAGGCGAAGGTCCCGGCGTCGTTCGAGAGGCTCGCGGCCGTGCCCGAGCGGCGGACCGCGACCAGCGCCGACTTGGGCCGGACGGTGGAGAAGTAGGCGGCCGGGCCCTCCTCGACGATCGCGCGGTCGATCGGCTGCATGCCGTCGTTGTCGGCGATCCGGGCGTGTATGCGATTCACCGCGACGCGCTCCAGCCGGAGCTGTTCGGCCTCGCGGGACTCGCCCAGGAGGAGGACGACGTCCGGCTTGCAGGCGAGGGCACGTGCGAGGGCAGGCCCCAGCCGGGAGAACGAGACGGGCAGGGTGCGCGCCACCACCCTGGCGCCCTTGGCGCCGCCGCGAACGCCCTTGGGGAGCCCGGCCGCGCGCACGATGTGCTCCAGCACGAGCTGCGATCGGTTGATCGAGCGCCCCCCGAACGGCTCGAAGGCGGTCACGAGGACGGTCGGCTGCCCAGGAGATCGAGCCGCTCGCTTCACCCCCCTACGATTGCGCCCGGCGCCCCCTGCGTCAACGCCCCGGCGCCCCGAACCGCGCGGCGACCGGCCGATTCGGCATTTCTCCCGCCTTCCGGCTAGACTCCGCCGACTCGGGGCCACCCGAGGGAAAGTGAGCGCGTGGTGAAGTCGGGAACGCGATGGGGAGCGGCGGCGGCAGCGGCGATCGCCGCGACCTTCATCCAGTGTGGCAGCGAGAAGGGGTCGCCCGAAACGGGCCGCTGCGAGGGCGCGGTCCCGGATCGGGTGGTCTATCCCGACGAGCGGCGCGCATCGGACGAGGCCCTCGAGCGGGTGTGGGTGGACCGCTGTGACGCGAGCACGGATCCGGCGCAGGCCTACGTCCTCATCTCTCCCGCAGACGCCGCCACCGTGCCGGCGGACCAGCCGGTGGAGCTCCGGTGGGGCCGCGCGCTCGCCTCCGCCGCGCCGGCCGGGATCGGCCGTCCCGCGAGGCTCGATGCGCCGGCGTTCGGCTGGCCCTCGATCTCCTTCGGGATCCCGAAGGCTGCCGCCCACATCCCGCCCATCACCGGCTGGGTCTACCTGGTCGAGCTGCGCCCTGCGGCTGGGGGCGATCCCCTCTACGTCTTCACCGCAGACGAGAGCTGGCTGCCGGACGAGGCGGAGTGGGCCGAGCTGCGCGCGATGGGATCCATCGACGTGACCATCTGGACCGCCTACCTCGACAAGAACGTCATCTACGACGCGAAGGACGGACCCTTCGTCAGCCCGAGCCCGTCGCGCTTCACGATCGGAGATCGGTAAGTGACCGGAGTGGATGTCTCCCGCGCCCGGTCTATCGTCGTGGCCGTCGTGCTTGCGGCTGCAGGGTGCGGCCTTCCGGGGGATCCGGGCCTCGCTTTCGGGGTCGACTCGCCGTGGCCCCAGCCCTCCCTGCTTCCGCCGGTCACCGGGCCCAGGCTGGCAGTGACCAACTCCGGCGACGACACGCTCTCCTTCATCGATCCGGAGAGCTTCGAGGAGATCGCGCGAATCCCCATCGGCCGAAATCCCGCCGAGCTCGAGGGGCCGCATCACCTCGCCGCGTCTCCCGACGGCCGCACCCTCTTCGTCGGGATCTCGAACACCGTGCCCGTGAACGCCTCCGGCCCCCACGGCAACCACGGCACGGGGACCGCCGACGGCTACCTGGTCTCGGTAGACGCGCTGACCGGACGCCAGCTCGATTGGGTTCGCGTCCACCGCAGCCCCGGCGACATCCGCCTCGAACCGGGCGGGCGGCGGATCTGGCAGAGCCACTACGACCTCGTGACCATCGCGGAGGTGCTGAAGCAGGGGCAGGGCAATCTCTCCTACGACCAGTTCCTCGCGAAGATGGACTCGCCGCTGGTGATCACCGACGCCCGGACGATGGAGCGCGTAGCGGAGCTCCGGATCTGCCCGGCAGGCCACGGGATCTCCTTCGACGGCGCCCGCCGGCGCGCCGTCGTGACCTGCGGCTTCTCGGATCAGGTCGCCCTCGTCGATCTCGACTCCTTCGACGTCCGGAGGATCTTCGTCGCCCCCGATCCGGGCGAGCCGCCGGTGCCTCGCTACGAGCCCTACGCCGTCGCCGTGGATCCCACCGGCCGGATCTGGGTGAGCGCGACGGGGCGCGGCCGTCTCGGGCTCCGCGTCCTCGATCCGGAGAGCGGCAAGGAGATCCCGGATCTGCGGATCCCCACCGACGGCATCCCGCTCTTCGGCTCCTTCCTCGCCGATGGCTCGAGGTACTACGTGGTGACGCAGAAGCCCGATCGCCTCCTCGCGATCGATCCCGAGCTGGGGAGCGTCGACTCCGAGATCGACCTCGCTCCAATGGGTTGCCTGAACGCCCACGCCGCCGTCCTCTCTCCGGACGAAGCGTCGATCTGGATCGTCTGCGAGGGCGACCACCTCGTCCAGCCCGGGTCCATCGAGCGCCTCGATCGGGCGACACTCGAACCCACGGGCCACGTCGCCGTCGGCCTCTATCCCGACGACGTGATCTACGTCCCGCATGGTGAGCCGTGAGAGTGCTTTCTTCTCCTGGTGTTCGGTCGATGGCCGGGGCGCTGGCGGCGCTCGCGGGCCTCTCGGCGTGCGGCGGCGCGGACGAGGCCACCGCCGCAGCGGTGCGCGGCGCGGAGGTCGTCGCCGACCCCAGGTTCTCCTCCGCCTCGACGAACCAGGTCGCCTGCACCGACTGCCACGCGATCTCCGCGGACGACGAGCGGATCCTTCCGGGCTACAGCCTCGTCGGCGCCGCCCGGCGCCCGTCCTACTGGGGCGGATACGAGCCGGATCTGAAGGGCGCCGTCGACGCCTGCCTGCTCTACTTCATGAAGGGCAAGGCGCTGAAGCCGGACGAGTCCGACGCGCGCGCGCTCTTCGAGTACCTGGTCGCGCTCGGCTCCGAAGGGGACGGCGATGCCCTGCCGCTCACGATCGTCGCGAAGGTCGGCGAGGGGCCGCCTCGCGGCGATCCCGCTCGCGGCGCCGAGGTCCACCGCCTCGCGTGCGCGAGGTGCCACGGCGCCGCGCATACGGGCGAGGGGCGGCTCCTGAGAGCGGCGCCCGTGCTCCCGGATCAGGCCGTCGAGGAAGCCGTTGTTCTGTTCCCGGGCGTCCCCGCCGCGAGCGTCTTCGCGGAGAAGGTGCGCCACGGACCGTTCTTCCTGGTCGGCGGGAGCATGCCCCTCTTTTCCCTCGAGGCCCTCTCGGACGAGGACCTCGGGGCGCTGCTCGCCTTCTACGGACTGTGAAAAACTTCCTCCTCCTCGCAGCAATCCTCCTGCCCGCCCAGGCCCTCGCGCACCTGAATGGCGTGCCAACCGTCGCGTGGCCGTCCGATCCGGACGGAGTCGGCGTCGTGGCCGATCGGTCCTATCCCTTCCGGTGGACCGACTTCGACGATCTCGCCGTGGGTGAGACGACCATCGACTTCTTCTGCACCCGCAGCATGCCGCCCACCTACCGGATGGGGACGCAGCCGCTGGTCTCGCCCGACGACACCACGGTGATCGTGGTCGGGATCCCGGAGCGCGATCCGGCCAACGTCTGGGAGTGGGACACCACGGACCTCCCAGCAGGGACCTGGTTCCTCTGGTCCCTCGCGCACGACGCTCCCTTCGAGATGGCAGCCTTCGCGCGTGGCGCCTTGACCGTTGCGCATCCCGGCGATCCGGTCTGGCCCGCCGTGATCGTCACGAGCCCGGACGAGTCGTCGGTGGTCGCCGACCGTAGCTTCGAGATCCGCTACGAGGCCTTTGACCCGGACGGATCGGCGACGGTCCGCATCGAGGCCACCCGGTCGCTCGATGGAAGCGAGCTCATCCTCGTCGCCGACGACCTGCCCGCCGCCGGCGAGAGCCTGCAGTGGGACACCTCGGCGCTGCCCTCCGGCGACTGGATGGTGAAGGCCACGATCGAGGACGCGCGCGGCCTCGTCACCCACGCGTTCGGACGATCGTTCGTCCGAATCGACCACGGCGGCGGCCCAGGCACGGGAGGAACCCCGGGGACTGGTGGCAGCGGCGGCACGGGAGGTATCGGAGGCACGGGAGGGGCTGGGGGCGCGGGTGGGGAAGGCTCCGCCGGCACCGGCCCGGGGGAGGAGGAGCCGGGAGGCGAGCGGTCGGGCGGGGAGCGTGACGGATGCGGCTGCGACGTAGCCTCGTCCCTCGGAGGCCTCCCCTGGATGGGGC